>CAIUHT010000368.1 GCA_903898975.1 uncultured Planctomycetaceae bacterium | reverse complement strand
TCGAAGATTCCGACCAAGGGGGGTTACTTCCCGGTTTCCCCGCTCGACACCCTGGGCGACATCCGCGCCGAGATGGTGAGCGAGATGCGGAAGCTCGGGATCATTGTCGAAGCGCACCACCACGAGGTGGCGACCGCCGGTCAGTGCGAAATCGACATGAAGTTCGAAGAGCTGCTCGCCATGGGCGACCAGATGATGTGGTACAAGTACGTCATCCGGAACGTGGCCCGTCGGCATGGCAAGACCGTGACCTTCATGCCCAAGCCGATCTTCGAAGACAACGGCTCGGGCATGCACACCCACTTCTCGCTGTGGAACAAGGGGCAGCCCCTGTTCGCTGGCGACGGGTATGCCGGTCTGTCGCAGATGGCCCTGCACGCGATTGGCGGGGTGCTGAAGCATGCCCGCGCGGTCCTGGCGTTCGCGGCTCCGACGACGAACTCGTACAAGCGGCTGGTGCCCGGGTACGAGGCTCCCGTGAACCTGGCGATGTCGCAGCGGAATCGCTCGGCGTCGGTCCGGATTCCGATGTACTCGTCGAATCCGAAGGCGAAGCGGTTTGAGTTCCGCTGCCCGGATCCCAGCAGCAACCCGTACCTGACCTTCTCGGCGGTGCTGATGGCGGCCCTCGACGGGATCACCAACAAGATTGATCCGGGCGAGCCTCTCGACCGCGACATCTACGAGATGAGCCCCGAGGAACTGGCCCAGACCCGCAAGACTCCGGGCTCGCTGGAAGAAGCCCTGAACGAGCTGGAGAAGGATCACGAGTTCCTGACCCGCGGCGACGTGTTCACCCCCGACATGATCGAGGCGTGGATCAACTGGAAGCGCGAGAAGGAAGTCGATCCGATGCGGCTGCGGCCCCATCCGTACGAGTTCTCGCTGTACTACGACAACTGAGCCGAAGTTTCGGCTGGCAGGGGTCGGGGAGTGCCTAGCACGACCCGGGAGAGAGCCCCGGCCAGATGAATTTGGCACACACCCGGGAGGTGAGTCTGCTGACTCGCCTCCCGGGTTTTTTGTCTCCTGCGAGGATCGCGTGGGCGAATTGCGGCCCCGTGAGATCCTCAGGTGGATGAGACAGGGCGCTTGACTGCGTCCTCAGTTTCCGGCGATCATCCGCGTCTGATGAGTTCGGTTTCGCTTTGTTGCGTCGTCCCCTGGCAACCCTGCCCGCAATCTTTCCTCCCGGAATCGACCTGTTCCCCCCATCACGGGCGGGATGAGGACGTCGCTATTCACCTCCCGCCGACCCGGTCGCTGAGCTGCGAAGTCGATGGTGCGAATCAACGCGGGTTGTCCGGACGGCGGAGGCGACAATCCCTACAGGATTGAATCGCCGTGGGGGCGGTCACCAGCGGTGATCACCACGCGTTCGGTGAGCGATCCCCTTCCGGGATTGCCTGGAGGTGGCCACGGCACGTTTGCCCGCGACAATCCCGAGTTGTGGCGTGCGGAAACCAAAAAAGGGGACAGAGAAGAGAGCAGGATGTCCCCTGTTTTCCTTCGCGGGCGGTAATGCAAATCCACAGAAAAAACGCGGCAATCCGCAAACGCAAAAAAGGGGTCATTCTGGTTTTTGTGAAAAGGGGACAGAGCTAAGACCTGGTTGATTGTCCGGCTTTGTCTGTCTGGTGGCCTGGCTTTTTGTTGGGGCCTTGGTTCGGGCCGGCGACGGGGCTTTCGACGGGGCTTTCGGCTGGGCTG
>CAIUHT010000367.1 GCA_903898975.1 uncultured Planctomycetaceae bacterium | reverse complement strand
GATAGCGGGTCGAATCGAAGCCGAGGTGTTGGGTCAACGCCTGCTGAGCGGCGGGATCGGCGACAACGCCTCCTTCGCCAGGCGAGAGGGAAAGCGGGGCTGGCCCGGCCGCGTTCCACGCCCGCCATTGCACCAGGGCGCGGAGCGTGGTCGCCGGGGCCCCCGACCGAGACCACTCGGTCAGCTCGGACCAGGCTGGGAGGGTCGCGGTCGAGTGGGGGCCTGCCAGGTCGTGGAACAGATCGGCGAGATCGCCGGGGGTGAGCGCGGGGAGCGTGAGGCTGTCGAATTCGGCCGGGGCGGCCTGTCGCGAGCCGACCACAAGTTGCACCGGCCATCCCAGTCGGCGGGCTTCGCTTGAGACCCGGGTGAGCGGGGAACCAGGGCCCGTGGCGCCGGGGTTGACGTGATCGAGGATCCAGGCGTGCGTCCCGGGGAGGGCGGCGACAGCCGGGAGCAGCGAGGCCAGCGACTGGGTCGCGGTCGCACGGGGAAGTGCGGGGGAGTAGAGCGTGGCGGCCCGTTCGCAGAGCAGCCGTTCGAGGTCGCTGGAGGTGACAGCCGACTGGCAGTCGATGTGCAGCAGCCAGACGGGCGCGGCGGCTTCAGCCCGGGCGTGCTGGGCCACGCGTCGGGCATGTTCGGCGAGCAGGTGGGAAACGCCCGCACCGGCGGTGGCGTTGATCCAGACTGCCGAGGGGGCGGGGGCGGCAACACCCCGCCAGAGACGCCGCAGGCTGGCTTCGCGTCCCGCAAGCGCGGTCGGGCGCGAGCCGGGGGCCAACTCGGTCTGAGCGGTTCCCCGCCACTGAGGGGGGGCGAATTCCAACCGGGTCTCCCCCCGCTCCACCTTGAGCGCGGGCCAATCTCCCCCGCGGGCGAGCGTCTCTGGCCCGGTGGCCTTGGCGGCCCATTGCGCCCAGGTCTTGTTGGCCAGCGGGGCGAAGAGCTGTGGCAGGAATGCGGGGTTGGCCTCCAGGGGTGAGGTGGTGGGGGTCGCCAGCCAGGGACCGGGCAGACCTTGAGCGAAGCGCTCCCCGTGAGCCCCCAGCACCACGCATCCAAGCAACCCGCGCCAGAGGGGGGCCAACGCCGGGTCATTGGCCAGGTCGGTGGCGGAGAGGGGGCGGGGTGTGCCGGGGAATCGCCCACTGGCGGTGCAGTCGCCACACCAGATCAGCAGGTCGCAGCCCCCGCGGGCGAGACGGGTCAAGCCGGCGGGAGTGGCCGATTCGACACGGATGCGGGCGGCGATGCGGGCCGAGGCGAGGGCGGCGGGAATGCCCGAGGCGAACCCGGGGAGCGGGCCGAACTCTCCCTCGGGGCCGACCGCCAGCAGCAGGCCAATGCGCAGCTCTGGGGGGGAGGCGGGGGCGGGGGAGATGTCGGAGGACACCCAGTCAGGGGCATCGACGGCGACGCGCTCGGCGGCGGGAGTCGCCTCCCTGGCGGCGAGCAGCGTCTCGCCGGAGAGTTCCTGCCAGCGTTCGGCGTGGGCATCGGCGGGAAAGAGCAGTTCGCGGGAGCGGTCGGCCCGCAGCCAGGCCAGGAAGCTGCCGGTCGCCGCGCGGGTCGAACGGCGGTTTCGCGCGCGGGCAAAGGCCCGCAGGGGCTCGGACCGCAACCAGGCCAGGGCGCGTTCGATGTCGATTCGCGTTTCGGGTTCGGCGGCGGGGTCGAGGCGGCCCCACGCCAGCACTCCCAGCACCCGGGGGGACGGGGTGGCGCCCGATGGATCCGCCGAGCTCGAACCTGCCGCTTCAAACCGCTGGAGAATCTGCCGGAGGTATTCGCAGGCCACCTGCGGTCCCCAGCCGGGCACTTCACAGGCGATGACTGCGGGGGCGCCCGCCACAGGCCCCCAGAGGGCGAGGGGGTCTCCCTGGGGGAGGCAGAACCGGCCCGCCTCGCTCAAGACCCTGCGAACGACCTCAGAGCCCAGCGGCTCGCTCCATCCGGGCTGATCCGAGAAGTCGAGGAGCAGGCTGGGGGGGAGGAGGGGCATTTGTGCGGCCAGTATGGGCAGGAATTCAGGGGGGTTTCCGTGGGGAAATGGTACAGCCCCCAACGACGGGGTCTCAAGTGCTGCGATACAAACACGCCTGTTCGGCTTTCACAGTCCCGATGCAACTCTTGATGGGTGTAGAACCAGCGTGTCGACATGTCGACGGGATGACACCGGGGAGGGCCCCGGGGAGAGTCACGGAAATGCGTCGTCCGCAGGGGGGCTCTATACTCACAGGCACGGCCTGTTCCTCACTTTCCCGCTTCCCTCCCCTCAGACCCGCGACACGACCATGCTCTGGG
>CAIUHT010000366.1 GCA_903898975.1 uncultured Planctomycetaceae bacterium | reverse complement strand
CCAGCCCGGAACACACCCAGCCCGGAATCGGACCAGCCCAAGAGACGCCCGGCATGGACGGGGCAGCCCGCCACCACCCCGGATGTCTGGCAATTCGTTCACCACGGGGCGGCACCACCCCATCGGCAGCGGGGGGTTGCTGCCGCTGGTCCGCAGTTTAGCGAACTTTGGTGGCGAAGGGAGTCTCGACTGGCTTGCCCCCTCGGCACGGGGCTACCATCAACGGTTAAGGGGGGGCCGCCATGCGGTGTGGCCTGGGGGACGGTGTCGTCCTTCACCCGGGGACCCGCCCGAACCGGCAGTGTTTCCGCCGCAGTTACGTTCGGTTCCGAACACGTCCGGAGCGAACGTCGCCTGGCGGTGCCGGGGCCCCATGGGCGGGTCGCGTGCCTGCCCGCCCCCGGCGCTCTCCTTCCCCCAAAGTTCCCTTCACCTCCGGTTGGTCGCACTTCGGCATGCACTATCTGCCCGACACCACCCGCCGCATGCTGGAGGACGGACTCTCCGAGTCGGGGCCGGACAGCCCTGCCACCACCGGCTACCACTGGCAGTCGGCCCCGGTGTATGCGCTGACGCTGGCCGTCGCGTTGCTGCTGGGGGCCGACGTGCTGCTGGGGGCGGTGGGGACGCCGGAATGGCTGGCCTGGCGGCAGATCGCCGGCTTCCGCCTGGCGCTGCTGGCCGCCGTCCTCGGGGGGAGCCGCATCCTGTTCCAGACCCTCGACGGTCTCTTCCAGGGCCGGGTGGGGGCCGACCTGGCCCTCTCGATCGCCTGCCTCGCGGCGATCCTGCTGGGCGAGCCCCAGGTCGCCGCCCTGGTGGTGCTGATTGCCCTCGTGGGGGAAAGTCTCGAGGGGTACACGGTGGATCGGGCGGTGCAGGCCCTGCGCGGGGCGTGCGACCTGTTCCCCGCCATCGCCCACCGCCTCGAGCAGGGACGTGAGACCGATGTGGCCATCGACCGCCTGCAGATTGATGATGCAATTGTCGTCCGTCCGGGAGAGCGGCTGCCCGCGGATGGCATTGTGCGGCGTGGTCATACCGTGGTCGACCACAGTCCGCTGACCGGCGAGAGCCTGCCCGTTGATCGCGGCGTGGGAGATCGCGTCTACGCCGGGACCCTGAACGGCACCGGTGCCATCGAGGTGACGGTCTGCTGCGTGGGGGCCCAGACCGCGGTGGGGCAGATCACCCGGCTGGTGTCGCAGGCGCAGGCGAACAAGGCGCCGCTCGAGCGGGAGGCCGATCGACTGGCCCGCTATTTCCTGCCAGTGGTGCTGGCGGCCGCGGGCCTCACGCTGGTCGCCTGGCGATGGCGCACAGGCAACTGGTCTGCGGGCTGGATGCCGGCCCTCGCCGTGCTGGTGGTGGCCTGCCCCTGTCCGCTGGTGCTGGCGACCCCCAGTGCGGTGCTGGCGGCGCTGGCCTGGCTGGCCCGCCACGGCATTGTGATCAAGGGGTCGGCGGCCCTCGAGCACCTCGCCTCGGTCGATACGCTGGCCTTCGACAAGACCGGCACCCTCACCACGGGGCAGTTGCAGGTCGGGCAGACAGTCAGCCCCCGGCTACCCGAGCGGGAGTTCCACCGCTTGACCGCCTGTGCGGCACGGGCCAGCCAGCACCCGGTCTCGCGGCTGTTGCTGGCGCACGCCGACCGGGCCGGCGCGGTGCTGCCCCCCCTGTTGCAGTCTTATGAAGCGCCGGGACTGGGGGTCGCCGTCCGGCTGCCCGCTGCGGAAGCAGAGGCGTTGCGACCCTGGCCGGCACCGGGGAATTCTGAGGAACCGCGGGTCGTGGGGCAGGGCGCGGCGGCGTCCGCGAGCCCAACTGCCGTCGGGGGAGCGGCACTCGACGCTGGCCGGGGCGAGCTTCCCGAAGGCGCGGTTCCCGAAGGCGGGGCGCTCGAACCGTGGCTGCTGCTGGGCAACTGGCGGTGGCTGAGCCGTTGCGGGATCGAACCGACGGGACCGCAGCAGGGGGAATCGGCGGCGCTCGAGGCCCGGGGCGAATCGCCCGTGCAACTGGCGCTGGCGTGGCGCGTGGTTGCCAGTGGAACAAGTGAGGCCAGTGGAACAGGTGGGACTAGTGGAACGAGTGTGTCGGTGGGGGCTGCGGAGAGTGAGCGTGGCCCGGGGGCGAGTGCAGCGCTGCCAGCCGTCGAGTTCGACCCGCGGCACTTGCGGCAGGGGGAGTGGCTGGGCTGCGTGGGGGTGACCGACACCGCGCGCGACAACGCCGGCGAGGTGCTTCGGGCTGTCCGCGAGGGGGGAATTGGAGAGATCGTGCTGCTGACGGGCGATCGGCCCGGGGCGGCGCAGGAACTGGCCGGCCGGCTGCCCGGGCTCGACGCCTGGCAGGCGGGGCTGCTGCCTCAAGACAAGGCGGCGGTCATCGAGCAGCGGCAGGCGGCCGGGCGGCGGGTGGCGATGGTGGGAGATGGAATCAACGACGCGCTCGCCCTCAAGTCGGCGACCGTGGGGGTGGCGGTCGCCCAGGCCGGTGCCAATCTCGCTGCCGAGGCGGGCGATGTGATCCTGCTGGGCGATCCCCTCGCGGCATTGCCCGGCCTGCTCAGGCTGTCGCGGGCCCTGGTCACCAACATCCGCCGCAGCATCACCTGGTTTGGCTTCGGGTTCAACGCCCTGGGGGTGCTGCTCTCGGCGTGGGGCTGGCTCTCGCCCGTGGCCAGTGCGGTGGTGCACGAGGCCGGTTCGCTTGCGGTCATGCTCCACGCCCTCCGGCTGTTGTGGTTCGAACGGGAGACCCCCCCGGCCTGGGCGCGGTTCGCCTCCTCCGGCCAGGCCCTCGCGGGCTGGCTGGCCGAGTGGGTGTCCCCATCGCAGTGGATCTTTCGGCTGCTGAGGCACCGCCGCAAGCTGCTCCCCCTGGCGGGCTGCCTGCTGACCGCCTGGTGGCTGACCCGCCACGTGGTGCTGCTGCAACCCGATGAGCGGGCCTTGGTGCAGCGGTTGGGGCGCCACCACGAGACGCTGGGTCCCGGCCTCTGGTGGCGCTGGCCACCCCCCTTCGAAACACTCCGCCGCGAGCGGCCCGAGCGGTTGCAGACGCTGGCGTTTGGCTTTCGCTCGGCTCCCCGCCCCGTCACCACCCCGGGCGAATACCGCGCTCCCGTCGAGTGGCAGACGACGCATGAGGACCAGGGCTATCTCATGCTGCCCGACGAGGCGCTGCTGCTGACGGGGGATGAACTGCTGGTCGAATTGACTGCCGAGGCCCAGTGGCAGATCACCGACCTGCGGGAATACGCCGCTCAAAGCGCCGACCCGGTCGCCATTCTGCGGGGCCTGGTTGAGTCGGCGATTCGCGAAGTGGTCGCCCGCAAGTCGCTGGAAGAACTGCTGGGGGCCGGGCGGCGGAACTGGGAAGCCGACTGCCTCGAGGCGGCCCGCGAGGCCCTCGCCCGACACCAGTTGGGGCTGCGCCTGGTGAACCTCAACCTGCTGGAGGTTCATCCTCCCGGGGGTGTTGTGCCCAGCTACCGCGATGTGGCCAACGCGTTGGAAGAACGGGAGCAGTTGCTCAACCTGGGGCAGACCCAGGCGGCCCGGACACTGCTCGCCACGGCAGGCGAACCCGCCCTCGCCGCCTTCCCCCCCGCCTCCCGCGACCGCACGCGGATCGACACATTGGAAGAAGAGCTTTGGGAAGATCCTGCCCTCACCCCAGGGGCGAACCCGGCCCGCCCAGGGGAAGCGGGTGCCAGGGAAGCGACCCCGGGAAAAGTGAGCCCGCAGGACGCGAGCCCGCAGGAAGCGGCGGAGACAGCGGGAGAGGCGGCCGGCCGCCCGTCGCCCGCGGAAAACCCCCCGCGCGGGCGAGGACGCGCAACAACCGCCGCCCCCCGGGTGCCCGACGACCTGTGGCGGGCCATCTCCGCCGATCATCCCTCCGACCTGGAACCGCGAACGCCCCTCGGGCCGGGGGCCGCCAGTGGGGGGCCGGCCACCACCAACGCAGCCGACACCGATCTGACCGGGCCAGTCGCCAAGGCCACTGGTGCGGGCGACCCCGCGGTGTTGGTGCCGAAGGGCGCGCGCCTGGCGGGACGGGCCGCCGAAACACTGCACCGGGCGCGGGCCGAGCGAGCAGTCCGGCAGGCCGCGGCCAAGGGGCAGGCCGACCGCTTCCGGGCCGTGCAGCAACCCCATGCCGCCCATCCGCAACTGACCCTCCTGCACCTCTACTGGCAGTCGCTCGAACAGACGTTGGCCAATCGCCCCCTGCTGATTGTCGATCCGCAGGCCGAGGGCCGACGGCAGATCTGGCTGAACGAGGCCGGCCTGGCCCCCGCCGAACTCCCCGCCCCTCCGGAATTCAACCCGGGCACGAGCACGTCCCGCGGCGCAGCCCCGTTCGGTCTCCCCGCCAACCGTTCGCGCCCCGATCCCGCGGACGACGACACCCAATGACCGCCCCCACTTCCAGCACTCTTCTTCGCAGCCTGGCGGATTCCGCCGCGACACCCGTG
>CAIUHT010000365.1 GCA_903898975.1 uncultured Planctomycetaceae bacterium | reverse complement strand
GATCTCCGAGCCGTTCCTCAACTACGCCCCCCCGGGGCCAGCCTACGACGAACTCCTTGATCTCTCGGGCACTGTCCGCGGCCACTGGTCCGACCTGTGGCACGCCCTCACTCAACTCGGCCCGGTCGGGCTGGCCGATCGCTCCGAGCAGTCTCAACACCTGCTGCGGGAAAACGGGGTCACTTACAACGTCTACGGTGCCGCTCAAGAGCAGGATCGCCCCTGGATTCTCGACCCCGTTCCCCTCCTGATCACCGCCCGCGAACACGATCACATCGCCCGCGGACTCAATCAGCGGGCCCGCCTCCTCAACGAAATCGCCCGTGACCTCTGGGGCCCCCAGCGACTGATTGAATCGGGACGCCTCCCCTCGGCGACCCTCTTCCGCCACCCCGCTTTCTTCACCGCCTGCGTCGGCCTCAACCCGCCCGACGGGATCTTCCTGCACTGGTACGCCGCCCAACTGGCCCGCGGACCCACCGGCGAATGGCTGGTGCTGGGCGACCGCAGCCAGGGCCCCTCGGGAGTTGGCTACGCCATCGAAAACCGCGTTGTCGTCGGTCGGGCCCTCGCGCACCAGTTCCATCAACGCAATGTCCTGCGGTTGGCGCAGGGGTTCGTCGCCCTCAAGCACTCCCTCTCCCGTCTCGCCAGTCGCCTCGCCGACTCCCCGAGAATCGTGCTCCTCACTCCCGGCCCGGTCAGCTCCAAGTACTTCGAAGATGTGTACCTGGCCCGCTACCTCGGCTACTCCCTGGTCGAGGGGGGCGATCTGACCGTTCGCGGGGACGCGGTCTTTCTGAAAACGCTGGGAGGGCTGCTGCCGGTTCACCTGATTTTACGGCGGGTGGCCGACACCGACTGCGACCCGCTCGAACTGCGGCCCGACTCACAGCGGGGAGTCCCCGGACTGACGCAGGCGGTCCGGGCGGGTCGGGTCATCATGGCCAACGCGCTGGGGTCGGGACTGCTCGAGGCACCGCTGCTGCAGGCGTTCCTCCCCGATCTCTGCCGGGAACTGCTGGGCGAACCGCTCCTGCTTCCCGCGGTCGACACCTGGTGGTGTGGTCGGGCCGAAGATCACGCCTATGTGCAGGCGCACCTGTCCCAACTGCTGGTCCGCGAGGCGTTCGAGCACCGCGGCCGACGCTGGGCGGGGTGGCGAATGACAGCCGCCGAACTCGCCGAGCTGGGGGCCCAGATCCGCAACGACTCCGCCCACTTTGTCGCCCAGACGCCGCTGCTCCCCTCGACCGCTCCCACCTGGAGCGACTCGCGAATGCAGTCGTGGCATCTCACCCTGCGGATTTTCGCCTTTCACAACGGGGGAGCCTGGCAGACTCTGCCCGGGGGATTGTGCCGGGTCGCCTCCCAGCCCGACGGGCTCGCCGAGTCGATGGCCGCCGGTCAGCGGAGCAAGGATGTCTGGGTCTTGTCCGACGGACCGGTCGAGACCATCACGCTGCTCCCCGATCGCCGCCCCGCCTTGCAGCTTCGCCGAACGGTCACCGACCTCCCCAGTCGGGTCGCCGATCACCTGTACTGGCTCGGTCGGCTGACCGAGCGGGCGGAGGCTCAGGTCCGGCAGGTGCGGAGTGTCATCGCCCGGTTCACCACCGAGGTCCAGCCCGCCACCCGGGACGATCTGCGGGTGATGGTCCGCGCTCTCTCGGAACCTGGCCAGTCGCAGCTGTTGGGCGAGCCCGCCCCCGGGTGGAGCGACCTCCAGCACGAGGCCTGGTCGTACCTGCGCGATCCCCGCCGCCTGGGGGGCCTCGCGGCGAATCTCGACTCCGTCCGGCAGACTGCGGCCACCGTGCGAGACCGGCTCTCGATCGATGGCTGGCGGCTGCTCAACCAGATGCAGCTGCTGCCCCCGGAAGATCCCGCCGCCCGCGACGCCACCCGCACGCTCCTGGAACTCAACCAGGTTCTCACCCTGCTGTCGGCGTTCGGCGGTCTCGCTGCCGACAGCATGACCCGCGGCCCGGGCTGGATCTTCCTCGATCTCGGCCGCCGTCTCGAGCGGGGGTTGCAGACCCTCCGCGTGGTGGGTGGCTTGCTGACTCCCCCGGCACGCGATCCCATTCCCCGG
>CAIUHT010000364.1 GCA_903898975.1 uncultured Planctomycetaceae bacterium | reverse complement strand
TTTGGCGGCCTGTTCTACAGCAGTGCCGGTCCGTCGGTGAAGCAACGGACGCTTGCTGCGGGACTGCACGAGGCGTCCCTCGCTGTCGGCATGTCGGTGGGGACACTCGCTGGGGGCTGGCTGGCGACTCAATATGGACATCGAGTCCCGTATCAGTTCGCTGCCGTGGGGATCTTACTGTTTCTGCTGCTGCAAGTTGCAGTGGCTTTGCAACAGCGGGAACCGATCTGACATTTCGAGTGAGCCAGTCCAGCATGGCAGATTCACAATCCCCAACCGCATCTTGGTCGCGATGGCTTGCGGGTTGCATGGCGATCACCTGGCTTGGCGTATCCATAGCGATTATGGGCTGTGTCCCGCCTCCCGGGCCTCCACGTGACCTTGCGCAAACCTTACTGACTTCTGAGGCGGCTGAACTGGTCGAGCCATCCCGCAGTCGCGTAGCGAAGCTAATGGAGGAATCGGCAGGCTCTCCCGGACTGTGGCGTTGGCCAGGCACCGACATGATGGTACCGCCTGAAGAACTGTTTGAGGGAGCCAAGCTTTTCGGAAAGCACTGCGCGATCTGCCACGGGGCTTGGGGGGCTGGGGATGGTCCTGTCGCCCCGGATTTGGTTGTTGCGCCACGCGACTTTCGGAGGGGTGTCTTCAAATTCCAGTCAACCTTCTACGGTTCCAAGCCACTGATCAGCGATGTCGAACGCACGATCCAGCATGGCCTGGCTGGCACGACAATGCCACCATTTCTCACGCTCGGGTCACAAGCAATTGCCAGGTTGGCCCGTCATGTGCTGTGGCTGGCTCGTCGAGGTGAGGTGGAGCGGGAGTTGGTGCTGGCAGCCCAGGCGGGAGAACCGCTCGATGGGCGACTGCTCGCAGAAATCGAGGAGACCCTGCAGTCGGCTTGGGAGGAGGCGTCCGAGCAGGCTGTCGCCCTCGCTAGTCCACACCCAGAACCGACCGCCGATTCCATCGCCCGTGGACGTGTCGCCTTCATTTCTCGCGGCTGTGCCAAGTGCCACGGTCCCGATGGTCGCGGCCAAACCGAGGAGAATCTGCGGGGGGGGCTACGGGATTACTGGGGCAAATCGGTTCGGGCCGCCGACCTCACGTCGGGACGGCTCAAAGGAGGCCACCGGCCCGAAGATGTTTATCGGCGAATTATGGGAGGCATCAACGGGACGCCCATGCCGTCGTTTCGAGCGACCCTGAACAGCGAGCCCAGGACCGTGTGGGATCTGGTGGACTTTGTGCTGCAGCTGCCCACGATCGGTCAGCGACCATGAGTGGACTTTCCCCGTTGGGGAGAGTCTTGTACGCGGCTGGCAGTCACAAGCAGACTTCCCACAGATTAGGGACCGGTCCCCGTCGCGGCTCCCAGCCGGTACCTAGCAGCGGAGCGCACGACTGCCACCGTTAGCATTTCGCGAGTCACTTATTCCTCAATGCGAACTTCCGAGCCAATCACCAGAAAGTCGTAAAGCTCGACTATGTCGTCGTGTCGCAGTCTCAGGCAACCCCGAGACTCCGCCTTGCCAATCGAGTCGGGCTCATTTGTTCCGTGGATACCAAAACTGTCTCCAATATCGATCCAGCGTTCCCCCAGCGGATTCTCGGGATCGTCGTTGGCCACCACTCCGTCAGGGCCGAAATATGTCGGATCGACCTGCTTGTTCTTGACGGTAAAGGTTCCCACAGGGCTCGAGCCATCTTTGCCAATCCCGATCTGGTAGTGCTTAACATAGCTACCAGAAAGATGCAGCGTCAGCTCGAATCGGGATAGCGAGGCGATCACTCCGAAGGGGCCCGGGACCACCTTCAGCTTCTGGCCTGCCCTGATCCGAGACGGCTGCGTCCTGTTCAGCTTGGCAAGGTACTCCCATGAGAGTTGATACTTTCGGCCCACCTGCCTGAGCTGATCGCCTGGCTGGATCACGTATGGCTCATAGAAGTTCGGTGTTGAGGCAAAGTACAGGGCCTGCGAGAGTTTGTTGAGACGTGCCTGAATCTTCGGCCGGCTCTCGGGCCTTTGGAACCACCATTGCGACAGGGCCCGCTGCGCCGTCACGTAATCTCTGTCCGCAATGAGCGAGTCGATTTCGACGAGGGGTTTCGGTTCCTCCTCTTCAGCAGGCCGGGAGACTGATCGAGTGTTGGCTGGGCCTTTGGTCCCATCCGGCCTTGAGCCCACCGCCCGCATGGCATTCGGAGATGATGGCTCGCCTGTTTCCTGGGCCCGGACGGGCTGGACCCGGTTGGGCCGGCGGTTGGCGATGGGGCGTGGGGGGGTCGCTTCCATCGCAGTGTCGGTCTCCTGTTCGGACGTTCCAAGTTTGGGGGCCTGTCCCCGAGGATAGATCGGGACCCGGGCCGGTGGCCCGGCCTCCCGAGAGGTTCCTCCATCTCCTCCGTTCGCCTGCCGCTGATAGCCAGAGCGTCGGGCTTTTGGAGGGGGGGCCTCGGCTGATTCCTCATGCCCCGCTGATTGCACCCCCTCGACGTCGCGAGCCTCCATCAACTGAGCGTTGGACTCAGGCTCCTCGTCATCGGCCGGCTCGCTTTGGGCGTTCGCTAGTTCGGGGGGAATCTCAATATCGATCGGATCAGGAACGAGGCCCGGCTCTTGGGGAAACAAGGCTTTCGAGCTTGCTTTCGCTGACAGCTGACCG
>CAIUHT010000363.1 GCA_903898975.1 uncultured Planctomycetaceae bacterium | reverse complement strand
GGGCATGCCCCCACCACGCGCGGACCCGCTCCTAAACCTCCGCCTGCGTCATCCGCCCCGCCGCCACCCGCTCCCGCCACCGCGCCAGACGCCGCTGAAACTGCCGCAGGTTCCCCCGCGACAACCTCCGGTGGCTCCTAAACAGCTTGAACCGCAGGAACGGAATCCCCTGGGTGATCCAATCGATTCTCACACCTCACAACGGGAAGCATTCGACGGCTACGCCGTGGCGAACGGACGGACGGAAAGAAGGACGGAAGGAAAAGAAGAGAGGGAAAAAGGGGGAAGAGGGCTCAAAGTTATTCAGCCCTCGCCAGCCGGACACCGCAGCTGTAGTTGGCGCTCGCGGGAGGCCTGAGGTAGCGGCAAGCGGACCGGCAGTCGATGGCGAGGTTGTAGAACGCCCCGCCACGCAGCACACGGGACACAATCGGATTTTTGGTTATCTGGTCTTCGGGGTAGCAGCGATAGGCGGGGCGGTAGAGATCAAGGCACCATTCCCAGACATTCCCGAGCATGTCTTGCAGTCCGACCCCAGTCGGATCGACCTCGCGGGCCTGGGTCTTGGGGTTGGCATGGGTTGGCGATGGAGAGGTGGTGCAGCCCTTCCGATATTCGCCATTGAAGAACTCGGCGTTCGGCCTGTCGCCCCACCAGTAGTTCCACTCGGGGTCGGTGTCGAATTTGGCCGCGTACTCCCACTCGCATTCGAACGGCAGGCGACACGATTTCCCCTGCCAATGACACCATTCCGCAAACGCCCAGGCATCAAACCACGACACGTAAATGGCGGGCTGGTCCCAATCACCGCTGAATTGCTCGTATTCCCGCGCCCAGACCGAAGCGGCATCGCCATGGCTCGGGGCGTAGAGCCGGAACCAGGCGTTGGAGGCGGGCTGTCGACTGAGTTGAAATTCAGCGACTGGCTGTTCCGCCTGCTCGGGGGTCTCATCCGTCCGAGTTCGGGCAGCCTCGATCGCTTCCAGGCCAGATTCGAGTAATCCGCGAATTGAGGCAACAAATCGAGCCCGCTCTGCCATGCCCGACTTGTTCGACGGAAAACTGCGCCTTTCAGCAACGAATTTCTCAGCCGCCTCCACCCGCCTTCCCGGCGCGGTCTTGCGGTACAGTTCAGCCAATTGGTCGTATGCGGGGTCGTCACTCTTCGCCTTCCCCGGCACGCTCCCCATTCGGAAACTGGTGGTGGCCGGGAGGTGCAAAAAGCTGTCGCGGAGAGCTACTGCGGCGGCTTGGCGAATTGGCCCCTCGTCGCCGTTGAGGATCCCCTGGAATTGACCGTGGAAAATTTGCCGCAAGGCAATGGCCGACGGCTCGTGCCCGGCACAGCATTCCTGCAAGCCCCACCAGCTGCGGTACAGCAACTCCGACGAACGGCGACCTCGATAGACCCGGTCCTTGGGGGCCGCCTCGGGATTCTCGCACCGCGCCGGCTCGTAGAGAGGTGAAATGGCCCGCACCCAACTGGCAGTCACGCGCCCACGCACCATTCTGCCTGTCGAAACCGAGGGCTCCTCGGCGGGCATCTCACACAGAAACTCCCACAGTGGAAACAGGTCTTCCGTGGCCGGCTGGTCGGCGACGGGAAGCCGCTCGCGCAGCCAGTCGAGGTCGGCCTGCTGCTGCACCGAGCTTCGCTCCACCGCCGCCCCCACCCCCCGGCCAAATGCGTCGGTCGCCAGGTGATACGCACACAAGAATTCCTGCAACGATCGATTGCGGAACTGAATCTCCGTCAGCTCCGGGGTGTTGCTGTCGACAAACCTCTGCTCCAGGAACTCGTTTAATGCGGGCAGGGCGCGAAAGTCCTGCTGCAATCGCGACTCGGCCCGCGACTTGTACCGTGTTTTCAACTTCTCCTTGAAG
>CAIUHT010000362.1 GCA_903898975.1 uncultured Planctomycetaceae bacterium | reverse complement strand
CACTCCGACCTGCCCCGCTGACCCGTGTGCGAAAATCCTTCCGGCGTGCCCACTTCGGTGCCGACCTGCACCGCTGCTCACTCGGGCAGTTCGGGAACCGCGATCTCGGGGGGCGGGCCAGTCAGCGACTCGAGGAATTCCACCAGGTCGGTGACCTCTGAAAAACTCTGGCTGCCGCGGGGGCGGATATCGAGCGGCAGGTTGTCGGGCGTGACTGGCGGAATGCCGCGGTAGTAGAACGTCACCACGTCGGTCAGTGTCTTCAGCGAGCCGTTGTGCATGTAGGGAGCGGTTTGCGCAACGTTTCGCAACGAGGGGGTGCGAAACCGGGCGCGGTCCTCCGCCCGTCCGGTCACCCGACCGCGACCCACATCCCGGAAAGAGACCCCCAGCCGATGGAACTTTCCGTCGGAAAGCAGCGGTCCTGCATGGCACCGTGCACAGCCCGCTTCCCCAATAAACAGTTCGTATCCCCGCCGGGCCCCCTCCGAGAGAGCAACGGTCTCGCCAGCGAGAAAGCGGTCGAACGGGGCCCGGCCGGTCACCAGCGTCCGCTGAAACGCCGCCAGCGCCCGCGCGATCGACTCCCGTGTCGGTGCCGTTCCATACGCCTGCTGAAAGCGGGTGCGGTACCCCGCGACCGCCGCCAGTTCCCGCTCCAGCTCGGCGAGATCCTGGTTCATCTCATCGGGTGCCGTGAGCGGCCCGAGTGCCTGCTCTTCGAGCGACTGCGCGCGGCCATCCCAGAAGAGACTGGCGAGAAACCCCGAGTTCAGCACGGTCGGGGTGTTGCGCGGCAGCTTTTCGCCGGTCGAGCCCTTGGTCCGTGCGACCGCCTCGGTCCACCCCTGCTGCGGGTCGTGGCAGGTCGCGCAGCTTTGGGTGTTGTTCCCCGAGAGCCGCTTGTCGAAGAACAGCAGTCGGCCCAGCTCAACCCGGGCGGGGGTCGTGTCATTCCCCGCGGGGGTCGGAACGGTGGCTGGCAGCGGCCCGAGCGGCGCCGGCTTCTCTGGTTGCTCTGTCGACGCTGCCCCGGGCTGAGCGAATGCGACGCTCACCTGCCGTCCCATCACCGGCAGCACAACGCCACACCACAGGGGCAGCACCAGCAGCCAGGAGTGGCCCAATCGCCGCGCCGTCGAACTGCGCCGCATGGGGCAAACAGTCGCCCGGCAGTCGTGCCAGCGCGTCGGGCCGCGAAGCCCGACTCCCAAGCCTGTCCCGGGCCCCTCTGTCCCGGCCCCCTCTGGGCTGGGCAGAGCGACGGGGGGCAGAGCAGGGGGGGCGTCAATCGAGGAGGCGGACTGGCGAGTCATGGCGAACTGCTTGCCTGGGAAAAGTCTGCGCCACCTGCCCCCGGGGATTACTGAATCCCCGTCTCGTGCTGGGCGTGCAGCTTGGGGCTGGTGTCGCGGGCGAGAGCCGCCTTGTTCAACGCCTTGAGATACGCGCGGGCACTGGCTTCGATGATGTCGGTGCTGGCGGCCCGGCCATGGTAGTTCTGGTTCCCCACGCCAATTTCGATCAGCGCCTCGCCCTGCGCCTCTTTCCCCACCGTGAGGCTGCGGACCTGGTAGTTCTGCAGCCGGGCGGTGATGCCCGTCAGCCGCTCGAGCGCCTTGAACACCGCGTCGATGGGGCCATCGCCAATCGCCGCGTCGCACAGGGTCTCGCCCCCCTGCTGCTGGAGTTCAATGGTGGCGGTGGGAATGGATTGAGGGGGAGGAAAGCACGGAAGAAACTGGAGAATAGGTTCACATGCATTCCATTTGGCCGGAAATTCCAGCTACCAATGCTTGAGAAGTACATTCCTGTTTGTTTTTGTAGCACTTCTACAGTCT
>CAIUHT010000361.1 GCA_903898975.1 uncultured Planctomycetaceae bacterium | reverse complement strand
TCCAGCATGTTGTACGCCGTCAGTTCGCAGAGCAGCTTCGTGATCTGCGCGTGCTGCTGATCGTCGAGCGTGGGCTCGATTTCCTTCATCAGGGCCACCAGCCGGGCCTCCTGATCGGCGACTTCCTGCTTCTGCACCACGCCGTCGGCGAGGGCGTCGGCAAAGCCCTTGAGCTTGCGGGCGTAGTCGTCGATGAGGGTGGTCTCGGAATTGGCATCGAGCCAGCTTTGACGCTTCTTGGCCATGGAAGGCACCTGGGAGTAAAGGGTTGAGAGTCAGTTCCGTTGGTCGCAGACAACCCGGAGAGAACCGCTCTCCCCGGGGAAGAGATTCAAAACACGCCCCAGCACACGTCGCCCTGCGTCACCAGCTTAACGGCCCATGGGGCTGGATTCGCAGGTCGGTTGCCGCGCCGGGGCGAAAGCCCGACTTATTTCAGCAGCAGCCTGATTTCGGACATCCGCTCCTGCAAGCGGGCCCGTCCTTCGGGTGCCGAGACTTTCTCGCGCCAGTGCAGGGGCAAAAAACTCATCTGGGTGCATTCCAGCACCGAGGCAAGTTCCTGGTATTCCTTCTCGAGCCCCTGGGCCGAGGGGATGAATTCCCGGAAGGCGACATCGATGTCGGCCCGGGTCACTTCGTCGCGCCCCTCGGCGAGAGAGTTCCGCTTCGCCGAAAGAACCACGCTCTCGATGTCGGACCCGCTGAGAAACCGATCGGCCTGCAGCTGTGGGATGGCGTCGGGAGCGAGCTTGAGCTTGTTCTTCTTCGCGAGGACGCGGAACATCTCGGTGATTTCCTCCTCGTCCTGTGGGTAGAAGAGGGGGATGTGCACCTCGGCTCGCCCCTGCCGCTTGAGGTCAATGGGAAGCAGTTCAGGGCGGGCGGTCATGAGCATCCAGATGATCTTGCCGCGATACTGGGTATCGCCCATCTGGCTGGCGATCATCGCGAAGACGCGGCTGGAGGTTCCGGAGTCGCCCCCTCCTTCCCGGTCACCCAGCGAGGCGTCGGCTTCGTCAATCATGACGACAACCGGGCCGAGCGAGCGGAGCACGTTCAGCACCTGCTCGAGATTCGATTCGGTTTCGCCGACGTATTTCGAGCGGAAGTTGCGGAGCTTGACGCACGGGATGCCGACCGACCCGGCGTAGCACTCGGCGAGGAAGGTCTTGCCCGTCCCGACGGGGCCGGTGAACAGGTAGCCCATGGGGGCGGCGTCGAGGCGGCCCTGCGAGAGCAGCTTGGCATCCTGCTGGAGCCGCTCCTTGGCCGCCTGCTGCCCGACCACGAGGTCGAGCGTGTGCTTGGGTTCGACGAATTCGACCAGCCCACCGCACTGCCGCTCGATGAGGGTCTTTTTGAGTTGCTTGAAGCGTTCGCGGGTGACGCGGCCACCGGTCTTCCCCTGGGCCAGCAGCGACTGCAGGCTGGTGAGGCTGAGCCCGTTGGCGAGGTCGGCGAGTTCACGGGGGGTGAACTCGGTCAGTTCCGCGAGCCCCTGCGTCTGAGACATCCATTCGCAGAACCTGAGCCGCTCGTCGCGGTCGGGCATCGGAATGTGAATCGACACGACATGGGCGTTCGACACCAGGCGGTCGTTCAGCTCGCCCACCTTGTCGGCGACCAGGCAGAACGCAATGTTCATCCGCTTGATGTAGGGGTTTTGCGCCCAGTTGAGAAACCGCACCAGCGTGGTGCCCGTCCCCCGCGAGAGACTGTTCAGGTCGGAGGCGGGGACCAGGTGCTGGGCGTAGTCGAACAGCAGGGCGAGACTCTTGCGACGAGTGGGGTCGTCCTCGACCAGCATGCGGTCGACCAGCTTGTCGAGGGACAGCAGCACCGTCTCGGGATCGCGCGGCCAACCGGTCGGTTCGCCGAATTTTCCGGTGAGAAACTGCTGCATCTCCTGCAGGCGCTTGGCGTCCCGTCCGGGGGCGGGGCGCAGCCCCTTGGCGAGGTCGTACTGCACGACCACGTCCCACCGGCCAAAGATCTGCTCGGCGAGGAAGGCCGAGAGATTGCCGTATTCATCCTTGCCATCGGCTGCGGGCCGCCGCACCAGGTCATGCACGTTGCCGTGGATGACGAACAGGCAGGCGGTGCCCGAAACATAGAACTCGGCAAGCTGACGGGCCCACGCGGGGTACCACTCGGGAACCCCACTGGCTGGGTTGGCCGGGACGGGAGAGAGCTGATCCATGGCGTCGCGAAAAGGAGCTGAGGCAGAGGAGCCTAGTTGGTGGTGGTTTGCTGGGCGGGACCGAGATCCTTGGTCGCCTCGGTGACCTTGACGGTCTCGGGGCTGACCATGCCCAGTTGGGCTTCGAAGTCGCGGAGGGCCTGCTCGGCGACCGCCTTCTCCATCGCCTGCTCTTTCTTGAGCTCGTCCATTCCCTGGCCCGACATGTCGACGGAAACCCGCACCTTCGCCCGGTTCTTGTCGATCTTCTCCTGGATCACCGACTCGATCTGGCCGAAGTCGGTGGTGACGTCGAAGTTGAAGTCTTTCGAGAGCTCGGCGAGTTCGGCCTCGGCGCGGCTCATCTTGAGGTCGGCGTCGTACTTCGCGATCTTGTCCTTGATGGTCTGCAGTTTGCCGCTGGCGTGCTTCACCTTGGCCAGGTTGTTGTTGTACGCCTCTTCGTGCAGCTTGAGCTGATTCTGATTCTCGGCCAGCTCGTTCTTGGCCTTCTGCAGTTCGAGGACGAACTTGCCGGCGGTGTCGCGATCACCCGAGGTGAGATAGGCCTTCACCTTCTGCTCGAGGTTCTTGACGTGCAGTTCGTTGGCGATGACCTGCCGGGCGACACGTTCGACCAGGGCCCGGTACTGCTCCAGCCCCTGCCGGCCCCCCTTGAGCTGCTCCACCGCCTGGTCGTATTCGTACTGGAGCTGCGCGATCGGGTCGGCGGTGTAGAACCAGTTCGCAACCTTGTTGAGCTGGGCGCGCAGCGCGCTCCACATTTTCCCAAAGATCATCGACAGCACTCCTGAAGGGGGCGTCACGCCCCAAAAACCTCGAACGAATTGGACGGGGACATCCGCGTCGGCCGGCTTTAGTGTGGCGTGTGGTCGCCCCACACGCAACGGTCTTGCCCGCCGGAAGTGGAGCGGTCGCGGTCACATCAAACTGGGCTGCTTTGAAGGGACTGGGGGCGAGTTTGTGGGTTGAATTGGACTCTTCCGGTTGTAGTGGTCACCCGCTGCCCGGGTGACGGCACCGGCGGAGTGTCTGTGCGAGGAACGGGTGGCATGAACGGTGCCCAATCAAAAGGGGCCAGCAAGGCGATTCCCAGCGCGGGCCCTGCGGGGGCAACGGGCCATTGGGTCAGTGTGCCTTGGCCGACCGGCGGACGGTTTCACTCCGCAACTGCTCACGCTCTTCAAAAACCTGCGGAAACACCACAACAACTGAGGCTTGCCGATCGAAAGTCCTGCCCGGGGCGATCTGGCAGCGTCTGGCAGCGTCTGGGGGTCGAGCCGACCGCCCCAAAGGCTGTCGGAGAAGTGCCGGACCGCTCGATCAGGCGGAAGGGTCGGCGACCAGGACGAACGACTGCTGCACTTCGGGGGCGATCCGCCGGGGCTGCCGGGT
>CAIUHT010000360.1 GCA_903898975.1 uncultured Planctomycetaceae bacterium | reverse complement strand
GGGCGACCTCCCGGTGGAGGCCCGTGCCACGAGGGTTCGGCTCGTCGAACTGGTCGCGGAGAACCCGCAGCACCAGGCGATGGTGGCCCAGCTCGAGGAGTTCGTGGCCCTGCGCCAACTCCGCCACACGCTTCACCCTCAATCACCCAACCCTGCTCTCTCAGCCACCGGGGGCGGGCCCACCCCCTCCCCCGGGGAACCGCCACTTCGTTATTCAGTGAGCAGTCGCCCGAACAGCAGTCGCCCGCAGGCTCCCGAATTTCAGCCCACTGCCCCGGCGGGACGCTGGTCGTGCCGAATCAAGCCCCATCCCAGCCCCCACCGCTCCCACTTCCCTGGCGTTCCCTCTCGAGATTTGCCATGCAGTCCGCACTCAACACATTCGGCCTCAATCGTCGGCAGGGCCTGCAACTGGGCTTGCTGGGCCTCGGCGGACTGGGCGTGGGAGGCCTGGGGCTGACCCTCCCCGACCTGCTGCACGCCGACCAGCACTCCCCGGTGCGGGCCACTGCCGACAGTTGCGTCCTGCTGTTCCTCAATGGCGGCCCCAGCCACCTCGACATGTGGGACATGAAGCCCGACGCTCCGGACGGAATCCGGGGTGAGTTCAAACCCATCGCCAGTTCCCTCCCCGGCTATTCGGTCTCAGAACACCTCCCCCACCTCGCGCAGTGGATGCACCGCTCCCTCGTGGTGCGAAGCATGCACCACAGTGTCAACAACTCGCACGCCGCGGCGGTGTATGCCTCGCTCACCGGTCACGACCGGGGCGAAATCGGGGGCGGGGCGCGGCCCGATGACCACCCCAGCCTGGGGAGCGTTCTCAGCCGACTGCGACCCGTTTCTCGCCAGGTCTTCCCCCACGTCCACCTCCCGTACATCACCAAGGAGGGAGCGGGCGGGCCACCGCAGCCTGGGTTTTTCGGCGGCATCCTCGGACGGGCGACCGATCCACTGTTCGTGCTCAAAAACCCCAATGAGCCCGACTTCCGCATTCCCGAACTGAGCCCCAGCACCGAGGTGAGCGAAGAGCGGTTGTCGCGGCGGCGGGACCTGATGTCGCTCTTGGGAGAGCCCCCCACCGCCGGTACCGCCGGAGGGGAAATGCTGGCGATGCAGGAACGGGCGCTCGACATCCTGACGAGCGCCCAGACTCAACGCGCCTTCCGCCTGACGGAAGAGGCCGCCGATGTCCGCGAACGCTACGGGCGGAACATCTATGGCCAAAGCGTGCTGCTGGCCCGGCGGCTGGTCGAGGCCGGGACGCGGGTGGTGACCATTTCTTGGGCGCCCGATGCCAATGCCACGTGGGACACGCACGGCAGCAACTTCCGCTCGCTGCAGAACACGCTGCTGCCACAGCTGGATCTGGCGGCGGCCAGCCTGATTGGCGATCTGCACGAGCGCGGCCTGCTCGACCGCACCCTGGTCGCGATTTTTGGCGACTTTGGTCGGACGCCGAAGATCAACGCGAACAACGGGGGGCGCGACCACTGGAACTTCTGCTACAGCCTGATGCTGGTGGGCGGGGGCTTGAAGGGGGGCTTGATCTACGGCAGCAGCGACAAGATTGGGGCGTTCCCGAACAGCAATCCACTGGTCCCCGGTGACATCATTGCGACGATCTACCAGGCGCTGGGGGTGAGTCATGAAGCCGAGATTTATGACAGCCAGAATCGTCCCCATCGGCTGGTCCCGGCGGGAGTGGTGCAGGCCGACTTTTTTGCGTAACGACTGCGCGGACACGGTCCCCGGGTTTCGGGGGGAACCTGAATCCAGCCGATGGCCTTTCCGATTTTTGGGAACTCACTTGCAGTTTCGAGACAATAGGGGTACCTTATTCTCGTGAAGAAACGGCTGAGCCGACTGCGGCTCGACTTCTTCACACACACGCTTTGCGAGAGTTGCGATCGAATGGCTGAGGGAAAGATCAAGCGGCTGACAGACAAGGGTTTCGGATTCATCGAGACCGGGACCGGCGAGAAGGACATGTTTTTCCACTCGTCGAACGTGGAGGGGGCCAGTTTCGACCAACTCCGAGAAGGGCAGCGGGTGACCTACACCCCCGGCCGTGGCCCCAAGGGTCCGCGTGCTGAGAATGTCCGGCCGATCTAGTTCGGCGGTTCACCATCAGGAGGTTGATCACCACCATTCAGGGCGCTGAGGACTGGCGCTGAACGAAAGAGACGAGAGTCGATCAGTTCAGCCCAGAAATCTGCGGCAGCCACTTTTCGTCGGTCCTACTGGCGATCGGTCGCGTGAACGGGATGACAACAGGCAGCCGGGGCGAAAGCCTCGGCTGCTTTTTTTGCTGCCCCGGGGCCAGATCGAACGACAGTGGTCCGGATTGTTGACGAACGAGTGACTGTGAGCTTCCGGCACGAACTCCCACGGCTCTGACCAGGAAGCGCCCCGGTGGAGCGATCCCATTCGTGTTTTGAGCTTGCCGATTTCAAGCCTCGATCGCGCCACAACGGGGATCGCTCGACAGAAGGATCGCCCTGGCACTGCACCACAACGGGGTGTAACCCACACAAACAGAGACAAGTCGGCAGATCTTCAAACCTTTCCCGCACATCACCGATCGATTTAAAGCCTTACCAGACAATCTTTTGTGAGTCAAAAAAACACCTCACGCAAGGTTGCAATTCCCTGCCAACCACTCAATAATCTTGCTCACAGAGCCAGAGTTGACGAGTGTTCCGCAGTGAATGTCTGGCGGCGCGAGCGAAAGGCTGCCTGAGTCTGTTGTCGAGAGGTAACCTGCGTGCCGGTGGTGTGCAGGGCGTGGCGGAAGGGATTCCAGCGGAGCGGATTCACCGGGTACGTTGGACAGCCACCCGCGGTGAAAGCCGACCGGTGAAAGCCGACCGGTGAAAGCCGACCGGTGAAAGCCGACCGGTGAAAGCCGACCACAGCGAAGCTGTCTGTGGAGGTTCGAGGCGAGTCGCTGGAGATCACGTGTCGCGAGAGATCATGTGTCGATGACAACTGCGTCATCGGCAAATGAATCCGTGGCTGGCATGCGAGTGGCGAGTGAGTCAGCGGAACGAGTGCGTTGGCGGAAGTTGCGGAATCGGTGACTGAGCAGATCTGGCGAGCCCAGCTTTCCGGACGAAAGTCATCACTTGAAGTAGAACCAGACCAAATCAGACCAAGGTGAGGCTGGACCAAGTGCACTTGACCAAGTGCGATTGGGCTAGTCGCTTCAGAGTTCAGGGAGACGCGTTGTGCCTGCTGTGACGTACGAGGGGATGTTTTTGCTGGACAGCAACAAGTATGCGGCGAACCCGCAGGGAATGCAGTCCGAAGTGACCGGGATGCTCGAGAAGATCGGCGCCCAGGTGCTGGCCACGCGTCCGTGGCAGGACGGCAAGCTGTCCTACCCGATTGACGGGCAGCGCAAGGGAGTCCACTTCCTGACTTACTTCACCGCCGACAGCCTGAAGGTCCACGATCTGGACCGGATGGTGAAGTTGAGCGAACTGGTGCTCCGGCACCTGATTATCCGGATCCCCGAAAAGCTGGTCGCGCCCATGGTCGACATGGCCAATGGACGCGGCGAAGTCATCACGACATTCCACGATTCCGAATCGTCGGGACTGGGTGACGTGGTCCCGGTCGTGGCGGTTGACGCCGCGGGCTAGAAAGAGCCGTCAGGGCGGCGACACCCTTCGCAGCGTCTGTGCAGCCTCTTGCTGTCACAGCGGCAGCGTGGAGTTGACGCCGCAACGAGCTCCGTGCCGGTGGTTGCTGCAACTCCGAATTGGATCAGTGCGGGAGCGCGAAGAGCCTCCCGTCCGACCACTGGAGTCGTTGCGACGTTAAGTCCTCCGGAGGGGATACTTCCGGGGGGACATTCTCTACGGCGCACTCTGCTACGGTGAATGCAGATGGCAATCGACTGTCGCAGGGGCCGGTAGAGATCGCGTTAAAACACAGTGTTTGAACGCGATCTGCGCCGTCGTGCCTGGCGATTCGACGACTGCCAAGCATCAGGCCGAGTTTTTGACGAAACTGGTTGCGAATCGTTCTGCTGCACGACCGGTGCGACGGTGGGCTTCGCACTGCCTCCAGTTTGAATCCGATCGTCAAAGTCTGATCGTCAAACTTTGCTGGTCGCAAACGGGCTGATG
>CAIUHT010000359.1 GCA_903898975.1 uncultured Planctomycetaceae bacterium | reverse complement strand
GGCGCAGTCCTGTCGGAGGGACAAAGCGCGAACGGAGCGCCGCGTTTAGCTCGCGCTCTGACATGTGTTCATGCACCTGCATGAGGCCGAGCTGCTCGGAGCTGTAGGCCGCCCTCAGTGCGGCCCAGGCCACGGCCTTGGGAAGATCAGGGGTGGAGGTTTCTGTGGGCTGTGGCGGAGGGGGGTTAAACATGAACCTGTTCCCCAGGCCCTGCGCGCCGGTCGGTGTTCGGGACAAGCGGGATTCCAGGGGGTTGGTGTCGCGCCGACCGCTTCGAAGCGCAGCTTGTGCACAGTAAGTAATGGAAGCAGCAGTTATAAGCGCCCTCGGAGCAGCAGTCTTAGGCCACCAAACCCCCTGTCGACGACTAGTCGAGCTGTTTGCAACACGTTCGGGATTGCGCGAGTGTGCCTTGAGAGACCTAGCGCGATCGAGTCAGTGTTGGAGGTGATGAGTGCCAAATCTGATGGGCAGAGCGAGATTTCGATGATCCGCTCTCGGAAGGAACTTCGCCGTAGGCAGTGCCACCGGAGCGGGCCAGTCCGGTTGGCGTTCCCTTGCTCGGCCGCACCATCCGGGAGATCCTCATGCCAGCACATTCCATCGCGCACCTTGTCCCTGCTATCGCTGTTTCCGCTGGTTTCGTAACCAGTGCATTTGCCGGGCCGAACACTTTTGATCGGGTTCTCGCCCACAACTATGGCTACCTCGAGGGTTACTACGCGTGGCAGGGCGGGCAAGTTGTTGGCCCATTCTTCAATCTGGTTGCTTCAAACCACGCGGAGTGGCCCGGACCGGGCGAAGACTTCGACCCAAATGTCGTTTACGGCCCCCGGCCGTACATGAACAGCATCGGGTTTGCCACGTCCCTCTATGAGGGGTACATAGAGATCGATGTTGCTGCGCTCGGCTCGCGCAATCACTATTACCTCGAGCTTTCGCCGTGGTCGACGTATCTATTTCAGGGACCGATCACGCCGCAGTCGATGGCACTCGACATTTTCCACTCGATTGGCGACGGAGTCGTGACCGACGCTGATCGAGGTGCCGGCGCGTTCTTCACCCGCGCCATCATCAACGATGTCTTCGCTGGTTGGTACACGCCGAATCAGTACGGCGGATTCATGGGTGATTCACACGTCGACATCACGGGGCTTGTGAACGACGCCCGAGCGCAGTCGCAGCAGTATCTGAGCATCCGTCTTGGTGTTCCGGTCGATGCGCCATGGCTGCGCGGGTTGTTTCGAACGCCAGCGGTGATTTCCTCGGATGAGCCGATCGTCTCGATCCCCGTTCCTGGTAGCATCGCACTAATGGGCCTCGCTGGCCTTGGTGGCTCCCGTCGTCGTCGGTGAGCCCCCCCCTGCGCGCCGGTCACATCTGCTACGGCCCCAATTTCCGGGGGTTGGGAAGCCCCTTTCGGAATGTTGTTCTTGGACCGGAGGGGTGGTGCGGGGTAGATTCCGGGCTCAACGTTCGGGGAGCAACCACATATGAAGATCTCAATCCAGGCGGCGGCAGCGGCGGCGATCACCCTCATCGCGTCCCAAGCGGCGCATGCGCAAGAGGCGGTGCAGTGGCGAGTCCAAGATGGCGGCAACGGGCATTGGTATCAGGGCATTCTGACTTCGTCGGCCGGAGCGTCGTGGACGGCTGCTCGAGCAACCGCCATCTCGCGTGGTGCGGATCTTGCTTGCGTTCGAAACGCAATTGAGGCCAACTGGCTGTTCGACACGATCGTCCAGGCTCCTTCACTCTGGTCGGGAAGCGCTGGGCCTTGGGTTGGTGGACTCCAGGCTCAGGGGTCTGTGGAACCAGCTGGCGGGTGGGTTTGGGTGGATGGCACCATTGTGAACCCGACCATTTGGAGCGTTGGGCAACCGGACAATGCCACCTATTGCGGGGGCGACAACAACAGAATCGGATACTGGAATGCTCAGCAAGGATCTCCGCGTCCATATCTTGAGGACAG
>CAIUHT010000358.1 GCA_903898975.1 uncultured Planctomycetaceae bacterium | reverse complement strand
GTTGTCGGTCGAAAGAACGGGGCTTCCCTACCTGCTCGTGATGATCGACACATCGGCGAGCATGGGAACGCTCGATCGGTACTCCCGGTCGGATGAGGCCGAACTGGCACGTCGGCTGGCCGAGGAAAACCGGCTGGGCCCCCCCACTCGCCTGGCGCAGGCGCAGGGTCTGCTGCTGGCAGACAATGCCAGGCTGCTGCATGATTTGGCGCAGAATCACAAGTTGCGGGTGTATGCCGTCGCCGAGTCCGACGCGGTGATCGGCCCTGACACGGTGATGACCGGCGAAGACATTGAGAAACTGGCCGGTCCACTTCGCGAACTGGTTCCCGTGGGGCGTGAAAGTCGCCTGGGAGAGGGTTTGCGGAACAGCCTGAATACCCTGCGCGGTTCTGCTCCAACCGCCGTCGTCATGCTGACAGATGGCATCACAACCGATGGCGAGCCCCTGGCGACTGCGGCCCGTTTCGCCCGCCAGAATTCGGTCCCGGTCTTCCCCGTGATCCTCGGGAGCACCGACCCGCTGCTCGATCTGGAAATCCACGGGGTGCTGGCTGACGACACCGCGTTCCTGGGTGAGCCCCTGGCGTTCACGTTCAGCCTGACTGGACAGGGTTGTGCAGGGCGGTCGGTGATTGCAGCACTCAAGAACGAGACCACGGGTGAGATCCTGGCGACCCGGGAGGCCCGCGTCACCGAGGATGGTCGACCGCAGAAGCTGGAGTTGAGTTTCACCCCCAGCCAGGTGGGTGAATTGGTGGTGGTGCTGGAGGTGAGCGAACTGCCCGACGAGTTGAATACGGCGAACAACCGCGAGGTTCGACGAATCTCGGTGCGTGATGAAAAGTTGAAGGTCTTGCTGGTGGATCGGCTGCCACGGTGGGAGTTTCGACAGCTGAAGGACCTGCTCGGGCGAGAGAAGACGGTGGAGTTGAAGACTGTGCTGGCGGATGCCGACCCGGAATTCACCAATGAGGACCGGACCGCCCTGCGCCAGTTTCCCGTGACTCGCGAAGATCTGTTCGCCTATGACGTCTGCATCGTGGGGGACATTCCGGCGGCGATGCTGACCGTGTCGGTGCAGGACAATCTGCGACAATTCGTGTCAGAGCGAGGGCGCGGGTTGCTGTTCATCGCCGGCCCCCGGAACAATCCCGAAACGTTCCGGAATACCCCGCTCGAGCCGCTGCTGCCCGTGGACCTGGCCGGGGTGCGCAAGCCCGGTCCCCAGGAAAACCTGCTGCGTGAATTCAAGCCGAAGTTGACCGCCGAGGGTCGCCAGGGTTCCGCCCTGTTTCGGTTTGGTGAGGGAGAGGCCGAGAGCCAGCAGATCTGGGACTTCCTTCCGGGATTCTACTGGAGCACTGACGTCGCGAATGTCAAACCGGGGGCCATCACCTACATGGTGCACCCGCAGCGCCTGGTCGAGGGGCAGCCTGTCCCACTGATTGTCACCCAGCGGTTCGGCAACGGCAAAACGATGTATCACGGGGTCGACGAGATCTGGCGGTGGCGGTATCGGTTGGGAGACACGTATTACGGCCGCTACTGGGTTCAGTTACTGCGCTATCTCTCGCGTTCCACGGCTGCGGGAGCGGAGGGCGGGGCCGAACTGGTGTCGGACCGGAAGAGTTACCAGCCGGGCGAGGCAGTGCAGCTGCGCCTGAAATTCCTCGATCCCCGACTGATTCCGCAGGACCCCGGGGGGGTCCAGGTCGTGATCGATGGCGGCACTGAGCAGCAGCTGGTGATGTCGCGGGCCACCGATGTGCCCGATGTGTTTGTGGGACAGTTTGTCGCGGGTGCGGCAGGAGCCTATCACGCCTTCGTCGCGGCCCCCGCATTGCCTGGGGCGGCCCCCGCGGTCGACTTCGAGGTTCGGGGAAGTCTCCGTGAGACCCAGGTGGTGCGCCCCGAGACCGTCGAGTTGCAGCAGATTGCCAAGGCCACGGGGGGCCGTGCCTACACTTTGGCCAACGTCGACCAGTTGTCGACGGCGATCCCTCCCGGCCTTCCGGTACCACTTGAGCCAGAAACTCCCTTCAAACTCTGGAACCATTGGCTGGCATTGGCCATGTTCTGTGGTCTGTTGACCCTCGAGTGGGCCCTTAGGAAGCGGTGGAGACTGGTATGATCGAGAATCTTGGTGAACCCCTCTTGCAGCGGCTCTCCAGTCTGCGGTCTCGCGTCCGTGGGGGAGTCTGGTGGAGTGGTCTCTCCCAGCTCATTGTGTGCGGTCTCGGCCTGGTGCTGCTCGCGGTCCTCGCCGATGTGCTCTACCGACTCAATGACCCGGGCGTTCGCCTGCTGTGTCTGCTGGGTGTGTTGGGTGTGATCGGCTGGTTGTCGTGGAAGAAGCTGTTTCTGCCACTGCGGACCGGGCTGGGGGATCTCGACCTCGCCCTCCGGATCGAACGAATCCATCCGGGAATGCGGGACGCGCTCTCGAGTGGTGTGCAGTTCACGACCGGCAAGGGCGATCCGCGAGTTGGTTCCCCCGCTCTGCAGCAGGCGGCCGTCGCGCAGGCTGCCAGGCAGATCGAGACGATCGATCTGGAGGAGTGCGTTCCACCGACCGCATCCGGGCTCTGGGCCATCGGAGCCGCGGCAATGCTGGGTGTGTCCGCGGTCCTGGTCCTGGTCTCTCCCCAGAAGGCAAGCTTGGGTCTCCAGCGACTGCTGATGCCGTTCCATGCATCGGAGTGGCCGCGGCAAGACTCCCTGCAATTGCTTTCGGCCGACCTCGAGCCAATTCCGCCAGACCCGATTGCTCCGCTGCATGTCCCCAGCGGAGAGCAGTTTCGGTTTCATGTGGCAAATCTGCGGGGAGCCCTGCCCGCCCGGGTGACGCTGGAGACCCGCCCTGTCGGGCGTGGGCGTCCTGCCAGCAGTGAGGTCCTGCGGCCCATCAACGTGGCCAACCCGCAGGGAGGCTTTCGGGAGGTTTCCGTGGGGAGCCTTCCGGCCCCCCGGGGGGCGATCGAGTTCCGAGTCGTGGGGGGAGACGACGACTCGATGCCATGGCGAACCTTGAAGACCGTCAATGCACCTTCGGTCGAAGAGCTGCAGCTGGTGATCTCCCCCCCGGCCTATACCCGCCGGCCGGCGGAGCGGCTTCCGAAAGGGGTGGGGCATGTCACAGCGTTGGTTGGCAGTCGCGTGACCCTGGTCGCCACGGCGAATCGACCAGTTGTTTCAGCACAGCTGCGCTTGCGGGATCGTGATCGACAGCCGTTGGGGCTGGGAGACGACAAGCGGGCGATCTCGGGGGAATTCGCTGTGAGCGCCCCGGGGGTCGGCGCATGGTGGTTCGAGTTGCGGGATGCCGACGGGATTCAGAGTTCCGACCTGGCTCGCTACGAATTGCGGGGCCTGCCCGACCTGGTGCCCGAGACGAACATCACTCGGCCAGCTGCCGACCAACGGGTGACGTCACGCGCCCTGGTGCCGCTGGAGATTGCGTCCCGAGACGACCTCGGCCTGGCGAAGGTTGTCGTGGTGTACACGGTTGATGATGGCCCCGAGATCACGCGACCCCTCTTCGATGCCGATACGCGGCCCACGGAACTGTCATCCAGCTGGACGTTCGACCTGGAACCCCTGGGGCTGAAACCCGGCCAGGTGGTCCGGGTCCAGAGTGAGGCCACGGATGACTATGTCGATCCCGCGACGCAGGCCGGGCATTCCGGCAGGAGCGTGGTTCGCACACTGACGGTGGTGGATGAGCGCGAAAAAACGCAAGAGATCGAGCAGCAGCAGGCCGAGTTGATCCACGATCTGGAGCAGTTGCTCCGCCAGCAGCAGCAGGCCCGCGAACAGTCCCGCGCGCTGGAACTCCAGCTGGAAAAGGCGGGAACCTTGCGCCCCGAAGATGTCGATGCGCTCAAGCGGACCGAATTGCTGCAGCGCGAGATCTCGTCTCAGGTGAACAGTCCCGCCGCGGGGCTCGATCGCAAGGTCCGCGCGGCACTCGAAGATTTGCGAAATAACCGCCTGTCCGACTCGTCGTCCGAGCGTCGCCTCGAAGCGTTCTCTGAAGAACTGCGGCGGCTGGGCGAGGCGCCACTCCCCGAGATC
>CAIUHT010000357.1 GCA_903898975.1 uncultured Planctomycetaceae bacterium | reverse complement strand
GGTCATCGGTGTAGCCCTCCAGGCGGGGCTCAATCCCCTTGTTGGCCATCAACTCGTCGAACGACTTGGTCGTGCCCCACCGCCCGGTGTTGACCCGCATGGTGGGAATGCCCAACCGATAGGCCAGCTCAATGGAGTGCAGCGTCTTGTCGATGTTCTGCTTGCGAATCGCCTTGTCGGGCGAGACGAACCCCTGGTGGGTCGAGAACCCGCACAGGTCGAGCCCCAGCGAAAACGCCTGCCGCTTCAGGCTCTGCAGGTAGCCATTCGACTCTTCGCGCATCTGCACCTGCAGAATCTCGACGCCATCGAAGCCCATCCGCGCCGCCTGCTCGAGACAGCTTTCGATCTCGACCCGCTGATCGCGGAACTGCCAGAACGAATAGGTCGAGACCCCGAACCGCACTGGCCGCAATGGTGCGGTTGCACCGGCGGTCGCTGGTTCAGCATTCGCAGGCTGGGCGGCCTGTGCGGGCTGGCCGGCGCCCACTCCCAGGGCTGTCGCACCCAAGCCCAGTCCACTCAGCACCCGAGCCCCCAATGCGGCACTTCCCGCCCGGCCCAAGGTTCCCAAAAAATCTCGCCGTGGCAGTCCCATCGACATTGCTGCTGCTCTCTTCGGTTGAATTGAAAGACTCCCACACACTCGCCCCCCGCGACAGCCGGTGGACCCCATGGCCCCACCTGGAGAGCGCCTCACTTCCCCTTCAGATGCTGGTCCAGGAAGCGGTAGGCCACATCGCGAGCATCGGCGGGAAAGTCGTGCTCGCTCTCGGGGTAATTGGCTTGCAGGTTGCCCGCCACGCCGTGCAGTTCATAAATCGGCCGGGCGACCGCGATGCAGTCTTTCACCCCCGAGACTTCGAAGTTGCTGTCGCGTACCGGGGCGCTGGCCAGGAACGGACGCGGGGCGAACGCCGCCACAATCTCGGTGAAGTCGAACGGGACCTCGTCGGGGCTATTGTGGTGCACCGTCCTGATCCGCGGCATGTACCGGTCGCTGGTCCAGCCCATCAGCGCCCCGTTGTAGTACTTGTGGAACCGGGTGAAGCCGCAGTTCGACACCAGCGCCTTGATCCGTGGTTCAAAGACCGCAGTGAACATGGTGTTGTGCCCCCCCAGCGAATGCCCGATGCAGCCAATCCGCTCGCCATCGACCTGCGGGAGCGACTGCAGCAGGGCGACCGCCCGCATGTTGTCCCAGATTGCTTTCATCGAACCGCTCAGGTAGCCCGAGTCGGCGGGAAAGGTGTATTGGTATTCGCCGAACGACGGGTAGTCGGGGGCCAGGGTCACATACCCGCGCTGGGCCAGGTGCAGGGCGTAGTGCAGATTCGGGTTCCCCCCCATCCCGGCGGGTTCCTGCTTGCCAATCGCGATGGTCTGGTGCAGGCACAACACTGCCGGACGCTTCGCCTCCCCCTCGCCCCCGGGCAGAAACAGGTACGCCTGCACGCGGGTCGCCGGTTCGGTCTGGTACGAGATCTTCCGCCGGCGGATCCCCTCGACGGTCACCTCTTCCAGCACCTTCATGTCGAGTGGCACGCGGCGGGTCGCGGGGGGGACCTGGCCCATCACGGTCTGCATCTGCGCGAGCACATGGGCTCGCCGCTTGGCCCAGTCGGCGGGGGTCTTGATGGCAACCTTCTGGCCCTGCGCGTCGAGGTAGTAACTCAGGTCCTGGTGTTCGGCATACCGCGGCGCGACCTCTTGAGCGACCGCCCGCCCGGCATTTTCCCAGCCCGGCAACCCACCCACCGCGACCATCCAACCCGCGGCGACAACCACCGCCCACCGCGCAGCGTTCCGCACCACCAGATTTCCTGCAGCAGCCATCATCCAGGTCCTTCGCGGAACAATGGAAAAGGAAACGAACCACGGGGCACCACCCGCGTCAAAGCATTCGCCTCCCCCAGGCACTTCGCCCCGCGACAAATTCTAACACCGCTGGAAATCGTTGAAAACAAACGCCCACAGGCCGGTCGGTGGATCGCTGACGAGGCGCGGCAGACGCGTGAAGCGTGTCTCGCAGTGGAGGTGTCGCGACCGCAGAAGATTCGCCAGTGACTGACCCGGCGGACATCGCGTTGCCCGCGATTCGGTCCACAACAGCGGCACGTCCCCTGGGGGTGGCAGCGGTCTGCTCAGCGGTCCATTTCCCGAGGGGCGGTCGATTTGAACCCGGCGTTGCCACAAGCGGTGCCTGTCCTGGGTCTCGC
>CAIUHT010000356.1 GCA_903898975.1 uncultured Planctomycetaceae bacterium | reverse complement strand
GGGAGTACGTGGTCACCGCAATCCTGCACCAACTTCAAGAGGTCGATGGGGAGCCCGTTCCCGGGCCCAACCAGCTGCCTCCCCTGTTCGCCAAGCCCGAAACGTCTCCGTTGCGGGTCACCATTCAACGCGGCAGCAACGACCTGCCGCCGCTGCGTCTGTCTCCCTGAATCTGTTTCAGGTCTTGTTCCGTGTTCCTTTAGGAAGGTCTCTGTTCATGAAACGTGTTTCGGCTCACTCTCAACCTCGGCGGCTGGAACCAGCCGCGCGGTCGGGCTTCACCCTGATCGAACTGCTGGTGGTGATTGCCATCATCGGCATCCTGGCGGCCCTGGTGCTGCCCGCGGTGCAGCAGGCCCGCGAAGCCGCCCGACGTTCGCAATGCCAGAACAATCTCAAGCAGATTGGGCTCGCGCTGCACAACCACGTCGACGTGCACAAGGTGTTTCCCTCCAGTCGTCGGCCGGCGGCGACGTCAACCGTGCGGGCCGCGGCCCTGTTGTACCTGCTGCCGCACCTCGACAAGGGGACCCTCTACGACCGGTACGACTTCAACGTGAACTGGTCGCACTCGAACAACCTGCCCGTGACCTCGCAGCGGATCTCGGTGTACGAGTGCCCCAGCTCCCCGAATCCCGAGCGTTTGGATGGAGACCCGGGACCTCCCTGGGTTCCGAACCTGGTCGCGATCACCGATTACGCCGTGGTGCTGGGTCTCGATGTCCGGCTGGGAACCTCGCTGGGCTATCCGGCCCCGTCGGCGAGTGCCGTGCTCTCTTCGCCCCTGAACGCCTATGAGGGGATCATGGCGAAGAACTCGAAGAATGGGGTCGCCTCGGTGCTGGATGGGCTGTCGAACACGATCGCGCTGGTGGAATCGGCGGGACGCCCGCGGGTTCATCGCCGGTCGGGCCTGGTGACGACCGACCTGGGCGTTTCCCGCGTCAATGCGGGGGGCTGGTGCCGGCCCGCGTCCGACCTGCTCTTCGCCGGTTCGGATGCCTCGGGGACCGTCATCCCGGGAACGTACGCGATGAATCGGACCAACGGCGACGACCTGGTTCCCCTGGGTTATCCCACCCCTTCGCTGTACGTCACGGAAGGGACCTCGCAGCCCTTCGCGTTTCACAGCAGCGGGATGAACACGCTGTTCGGCGATGGATCGGTGCGATTCATTGGCGAGAGCGTCGACATCCGGGTCTTCTCGGCCCTGACGACCCGCGCTGGCAAAGAAGCGGTGGCCGACGGGTCGTACTAAGCGACCTGGCGGACCGCCTGGTGTTGAGCACAGTTGTCACGCCGTCCCGAGTTCCCGCGCTGCGAGCGGGTCCCGGGGGCACGTGATCGATCGGGAATTCGTCGTCGGCCTGCGCGGGTCCACTCCCCAGGTCGGCGGTCTCACCTCAATTTTCACCGCCTCACAGACTGGAGCGACCAGATGTGGCGTCGCTGGTTTCCTCGTTCCCCGCTACCCGGGCGCGCGCCCGGGTTAGCGGTTTCTTTGATCTGGCTGGCCTGCCTGCTGATCGTTCCCCTCGCCGCGCTGGTGGTGAGGGCAGCCAGTCTCAGTCCGGCGGCCTTCGCCGCGGCCGCGTGGTCGGCACGGGCCCGGGCGGCCTACCTGTTGACCTTCGGGACCGCGGCGGCGGCCGCCGCTGTCGCCAGCCTGCTCGGGCTGCTGCTGGCCTGGGTGCTGGTCCGCTACCGGTTCGTGGGTCGATCGTTCATGGACGCCCTGGTTGATCTCCCGCTGGCGCTCCCGACCGCGGTCGCCGGGATGGTCTACTCGGCACTCTACGTTCCCAATGGCTGGCTGGGAAAATGGCTTCACCCGCTGGGCTTCCACGGGGCGCACTCCCGCACGGCGATCGTGCTGGTGCTCACCTTCCTGGGGCTCCCGTTCGTGGTGCGGACAGTTCAGCCCGTGCTGGAGAGCCTCGACGCCGAACTGGAAGAGGCCGCCGCGAGCCTGGGGGCGACCGGCTGGCAGACGTTCCGCCTGGTGCTGCTCCCCGCGCTGGTGCCCGGCCTGCTGACCGGGTTCGCCCTCGCGTTCGCCCGCGGCCTGGGGGAATACGGATCGGTCGTGTTCGTGTCGGGCAACATGCCCTTCAAGACGGAAATCGCCGCCGTGCTCGTGGTCTCGCGGCTGGAAGAGTTCGCGTATGCCGAGGCAACCGCGATCGCGGTCGTGCTGCTGGTGGCCTCGCTCAGTTCGCTGTGGATTATCAACTGGCTGGAGCAACGGAGCCACGCCCATGCTCGCTAGATCGTCCTCGTCGGCACACGGAGCGGAACGGCGGATCGTCGGTGAACCAGCCTGGCTGCGGGTCGTGCTGATTGGCCTGGCACTGACGGCGACCACCGTGTTGATTGTGATTCCGGTGGTGAATGTCTTCTGGCAGGCGCTGGCGGCCGGGTTGGGGGTCTACCTGAAGAACCTGTGGCGCGATCCCGACACCCGCCATGCCATTCGGCTCACGCTGACCGTCGCCCCCCTTGCCGTGGTGGTCAACACCCTGTGTGGCATCGCCACCGCCTGGGTGGTCACGCGGTTCAGTTTCCCGGGCAAGTCGCTGCTGGTCTCGCTGCTCGACCTGCCGTTCGCCGTGTCGCCCGTGGTGGCCGGGCTGATGCTGGTGCTGCTGTTTGGCCGCCAGGGCTACCTGGGCCCGCTGCTGCAGGCGTGGGGGATCAAGGTCATCTTCGCCTGGCCCGCGCTGGTGCTGGCGACGACGTTTGTCACGATTCCCTTCGTGGCCCGCGAGCTGATCCCGCTCATGCAGTCCCTGGGGCCTGATGAAGAACTGGCCGCCCTCAGCCTGGGGGCCAGCCCGTGGCAGATGTTCCGGCTGGTGACGCTGCCCAACATCCGCTGGGCGCTGCTGTTTGGAATCATCCAGTGCAACGCCCGGGCAATGGGCGAGTTCGGCGCGGTCTACGTTGTCTCGGGACGCATCGCCCATGAAACCGACACCATGCCCCTCCGCGTGGAAAAGCTGTTCCAGGAATACAACAACCCCGGCTCGTTCGCCGTCGCTTCCCTGCTCACCCTCATGGCCCTTGCGACCCTCGCGCTGAAGCGGTGGCTCGAACACCGGGCCCAGGCCGAAACCCCCCCGACCCAGGAGCCCGCATGAGCATTCAGATTGACCAGGTCAGCAAGCGGTTTGGCGACTTCATTGCGCTGAACCAGGTGTCCCTCGAGGTGCCGCGAGGCAAGCTGGTGGCCCTGCTTGGCCCGTCGGGCTCGGGCAAGACCACGCTGCTGCGGGTGATCTCGGGGCTGGAGTTTCCCGACTCGGGCCGCGTGCTGATCGACGGGGCCGACGTCACGAATCGCCATGTCCGCGATCGGCAGATTGGGTTCGTGTTCCAGCACTACGCGCTGTTTCGGCACATGACGGTGTTCGAGAACGTGGCGTTTGGCCTGCGGGTCCGCGGTGTCGCCCGGGCCGAAGTGGCGGCCCGCGTCGACGAGCTGCTGGGACTGGTCCGCCTGGAGGGGCTGGGGCGACGCTACCCAGCCGAGCTGTCGGGAGGGCAAAGACAGCGGGTCGCCCTCGCCCGGGCGCTCGCCGTCCGCCCCAATCTGCTGTTGCTTGATGAACCGTTTGGGGCCCTCGATGCCAAGGTCCGGCAGGAGCTGCGGACCTGGCTGCGGCGACTGCACGAACAGATGCCGGTGACCACCGTGTTCGTCACCCACGACCAGGAAGAGGCGTTCGAGGTCGCCGACCAGGTGGTGGTCCTGCGGCGGGGCAGGATTGAGCAGGTGGGGACACCCAACGAGGTGTTCGATCATCCGGCGACCCCGTTCGTCATGGACTTCCTGGGGAATGTCAACGTCTTCCATGGGCGGGCGCAGAGCGGCCGCGTCGACGTGGGGCCATTCCAGCTCGACTACCCCCATTACAACCAGGAGACCGCCCGGGACGCGACGGCCTATGTTCGTCCGCACGACCTGACTGTTGATCTGCAGCCGCATCATCCGCAGTCCCTGGCGGTGCGGGTGCTGCAGTTGAACCCGGCCGGGTCGATCGTCAAGGCCCGCGTGGTCGCCGAGTCGCTGGGGATCGAATTGAACGTCGATCTGGTCCGCGAGCGGGCCCGCGAACTCGACCTGAAGGTGGGCGATCACGCCTACGTGGCCCCGTCCAATGTGCGGGTCTTCATGCCCAACGATTTCACCATCTGACACCCCCATTCCACCCCCGCCTATCGAGGAGTCTGCTGATGCCTCCCAGCTCACTGGCCGAGACAGTCACCATTCCCTGCCCGTCGGC
>CAIUHT010000355.1 GCA_903898975.1 uncultured Planctomycetaceae bacterium | reverse complement strand
CGGTAAAACCGCTTGATCCCCAGTCGTCTGGCGCCCCACCTGCCGCGAGAATCGCTTCCAGACGACACCGTCACGTCTCCGTTCACCCCCCGAGGTCGACGGGGATCGAGGGGAGCCACCGCTGGGGGAGTGCGCCCCCACAGGGAACCCCGGAAAACAGCGGACACATCTGCTTGGGCTGATTCCCGTGTTGAGTTGCTGCGCTCGACGGCGTAGAGTTCTTGACCGCGTGTTGTTTTCGCAACCAGATTGCAGGATGGACTGGATGTCGGTGTTCGAGTGGTTCGGGTGGTTCGGGTGGGCTTCCGTTTCGGGCTGGGCGACCGGGTTTAATGGAGGAACCCTCGTGGCCCAGATCGCGGCAGGGGGTGTCTTGTCGACCCTGCTGATGCAGTGCGTCATCGTGATGTTCGCCTCACTGCTGGGGGGCTGGATCCCGTCGCGGGTTCGCCTGACCCATCGCCGGCTGCAGTTTCTCATCAGCCTGGTGGGCGGGCTGATGTTGGGTGTCGGAGTGTTGCACCAGTTGCCTCACGGTTACGCCATTGCCAGTGATGCCGGTCTGGGGCTCGACTGGTGCGTCCGCTGGTTGCTCGGGGGGATGCTGCTGACATTCTTCCTGCTGCGGTGGTTTCACTTTCACTCCCACGGCCCCGCCGAGGAGTTGCTCGCGGCTCCCCTGACCGGCTGGCATGATCACGATCATGACCATGGCCGGGCCCCTTCGCTGTCCTCCAGTCAATCGCCGGCTCAGCACACCGCTGCCCGTCATGACCATGATCATGAACACGATCACAGCCACGATCACAGCCATGACCATAATCACGCGCATTCGCACGCTCATGCCCACGGCCATTCGCATGGCCATTCGCATGCTGTTCCCTTCGGCAGGGCGAGTTGGTTGGGCATCTTGATTGGCTTGTCACTGCACACGCTGCTCGACGGAATTGCCATGGCGGCGCACGTCGAGGCCGATGCCCTGCACCTGGGGGCGGGGTCGCCCGGCTGGCTGCTGGGGGTGGGGACTTTTCTGGGGGTCGCCCTGCACAAGCCGCTCGATTCGCTGTCGATCACCACCCTCATGGCGGCCCGCGGCTGGTCTTCCCGCGCGCAGACGCTGGTCAATCTCGCCTACGCCTGCATGTGCCCCTTCGGGGTTCTGCTGTTTGTCTGGGGGGTGAACCGCTTCAGCGGGCAACAGGCCGCGCTGGTGTCAGCGGCGATGTCGGCGGCGGCGGGGGTCTTCATCTGTATCGCCCTGAGCGACCTGCTCCCGGAAATCGAGATGCACTCGCACGATCGACTGGGACTCTCGCTCACGCTGGTCGCGGGAGTGCTGCTGGCCTGGGCGATCGGCTTTCTCGAACCGGCCCACAGCCATGGTGCGGAAGAGCCGGCGGCGACCGGGGGCCCCGCCAAAGCGGGCTCAGCCAAGGCAGCTCCGCACGATCATGCTCACGACCATGATCACGACCACTAGGGGCTGAGACCGACCGATCTCCAGGCCCCTGTTGCAGACAGCCAGCGGGCCTCTCCGCCCCTCCCCGTCGAGAAGCGCTTGCAGACCGAATCAATCTCGGCCCAGGCTCCAGCCCGAAGCCCCATGCCGGGGCGCGTCCGAACTCCAGCCGTCGCTGTCTTCACGCACCGCTTCCGCAGGACGGGACTTGTTCCGCCCGCTGCGGTGTGGATGCAAACCAAGCGGCAGTCGCCCGGCGCGGCGTTGGGCGGACGGCGGTAGTCGTTCAGCGTCAAAAGTCGGCGAACGGTCAGCGTCCGCTGGCCGGTGGTACGGTACCACGGGTGGAACCGTGCCACGCGCGGACGATTCGCAGCTGCCACAAGCGGACCGCCCGGTTCGACCTCCCTGGTCGGTCGCAATCAACTGCGGCGAGTCGCGTTCCACCCGGGATGTGCCCACAGCGCTTCCAGCATGGGGCTCGCGACTCAAGTTCGCCTGGCTGGTGCCCCCGGCTCGCCGAGTTGGCCTCGTGTGGGGCCACACTCGCATCACCTGTCGGTGCGCCGCGGCTGTTCGTCCATCCGGACCCCCAGCCAGCAGATGGCTCCGAGGAAGCAGATGATCCCCGCCACTCGCAGGGCCCAGGCCCAGCCCAGTTTTTCTGCGAGCATGGGAGTGAAGAGCGGGGCCAACAGCCCCCCGACATTGCCAATGGTATTGAGCAACGCCCCGGTGGTGCCCCCCCAGCGCCGTCCGAAATCGACCCCGGTGACCCAGAATGGGGCCTCGCAGACGCCCAACAGTCCCATCGAGAGGCAGAGACAGGTCAGGATCCCGGACTCCCCCTTCAGTTCGACCGCCAGAATCGCGAACAGCGCACTGGTCGTCATGCCGACCAACGGGACGATAATCCGACCCAGCGTTCCACCCCAGATCCGGCGGGCCTGATCAATCAGCACGCCCCCCAGCAGCATTCCCGCCGCCATGGCGAACAGCGTCAGCGATGTGGCCCACCGGGCACCGTCGGTGGAGAACTTGAGTTCTTTGAGGAAGTAGTTCTCGGCCCAATAAAAGAACAGGTATTGGTAATAGCTGTAGCAGGCGTAACCCAGCGTCAGCAGCAGCAGTCCGGGATGGCCGAGCAGCCGCCAGGGAGTGGTCTCGGGACTGGTCGAAGAAGCCTCGGACTCAGGGTTTTGTGCGACCCGGGAAAGATCGGGCTGCTGCGCCGATTCCCGTGTCGACGCAACCGGGATGTTGCCCTTCCGTGCCAGCACCCCCCAGGCGAGCGTCACACAGGCGGTGACACCTCCTGCCACGGCGAACGCCTGGCGCCAGCCCACCCGGTCCATCAGTGCGCCAAAGATCACCGGGCTGATCACCACCCCCAGTACGGCGGTACCGGTCACCAGGCTGTTCGCCAGCCCTTGCAAACGGGGAGGAAACCACATCGCTACCGCGCGGGCCGCCCCGGGGTGCATCGGGGGGGTCACCCCTCCCAGCAGGCTGCGGATCAGCAACAGGCTCGACAAGAGCGACAGGCCCGGCAGCAGCCCCGCCAGCCCGGTCAGGGGGACCAGCAGGCACGAACCGATGCCCATTCCCAGCAGCGCCTTCCAGGGGCCGAGGCGATCGATCAGCAGGCCGCCCGGCAGCATCAGCAGCGTGTAGACCACCAGGTAGGCGGTGTAGACCCGCCCCATTTGTGTCTCGGTCAGTTGCCCTTGGCGGATGAACAACTCGGTCCCCACCACCGAGATACTGACCCGGTTGAAATGCACCATGGCGGCCTGGGCCATCAGCAGGCCCAGCAGGCCCCAACTCTGGCCTGGGGCACCTTCGCGGTTTAACGCCATCGGTGGGGCTCGTCTCAAAAGGGGCGGGACCCAGGGGCAGAATGAGCAGGGGGGGCAGAGGAGCGGGTCCCGCCGCAGAATAGCCACGTCCTTCCGAGGCGTCTAGAATCCGCCGCATGTCTCGCCACGACTTCACTCCCGCTGAATTCCAGTCCCGTCTGCACCGTGTCCGCCAGGCGCTCGCCGATCACGGACTCGATTGGCTCGTCCTCTTCCACCCGGTTTCCATTCACTGGCTGACTGGGTCCGACGCCAAGAGTTACCAGGAATTCCAGTGCCTGTTCGTTTCGGCTCGGGCCGCCCCGCTGGTTGTGTTGACCCGTCACGGGGAACGGGATGAGTTCCTCGACGACGCCCTCGTTGACGAAGTGCATGGGTACGGCGGAGGTGAAAACGAAGACCCGCTCGCGGCATTCGCCCTGGTGGCCGACCGGTTGGGGCTGCGGCAGGCGAAGGTGGGGATCGAAGTTCCGGCCTATTATCTCCACCCGCACCACTACGTGGGCTTGAAGGAGTGGTTGGGATCGGCCCTCGTCGCCGAGCCGACGCAGCTGGTGGCCGACCTCAAGCTGGTCAAGTCCGCAGCCGAGTTGGGCTACATCCGGACAGCCGCCGCTCGCGCCGACCGCGCCCTGCTCGCCTTCCGCGAAGCCCTCTCGACCGGCCGGACGGAACTCGAACTTGCCGGGGTGGTCTACCAGTCGCTGCTGACGGACGGGAGTTTTCTGGCGGCAAGTCCGATCAATCTTGTGGCGGGCGAACGCTCGTGCTTCAGCCATGGCGCTCCGACGGAACGCCGGCTGCGAGCGGGGGATTTCGGGTCGATCGAGTTCGGGGCGACCTGCCGAAGGTATACGGCGACCATCGGCCGGAATTTTGTGCTCGGTCCCCCCTCACCGAGGATGCGCGAACTGGATCAACTGGTGCGGCGGGCTACCGAGGCGTGCCTGGCCGAGGTCCGCGCGGGAGTGTCGATGACCGTCCCGCATGCGGCTGCCAAGCGCGTGATCGCCGAGGCGGGGCTGGAGGCGGCGCGAGTCCACACGTCGGGCTACGGGTTGGCCCCCGGGTTTCCCCCGACGTGGGGCGAGCCAGCCCACCTGCTGGCCGACAGTCGCTACACGCTGCAGGCGGGGATGGTGATTTCCATTGAGCCGCCAGTGTTTATCGGGCGGGAAAAGCTCGGCGCGCGGCTGATTGACAACGTGCTGGTGACCGAGACGGGTTACGAGCGGCTGTCGCAGGTCCCGAATGACCTGATCGAGGTTCCGGCCTGAGGAAAAATCTGCCTCCGCGCACCGCCGCGGTCGATCGCGATGGCTCCCCGGTGACCGCTGCCGGACCCATCACGGCAGCAAGGGGGCTGAGGTCAGGATTCTGCGAGTGGCGGCGTCCAGTGAGCGCGGCCCAAACAGGTTGGCTGGGCCGTGGGGCCGTCTGTGTGGCGACACCCGTTGCGGCCTTGGGTTGGCACGGTTTTCGGGGCGAGACGTGGCGTCTGGACCTTGGTACACTCGTGAGACACTACGCGGGGAATGGAGTACGACGGCGCGGGAACAAGTCGCGGTGACCGGGACGAGGCAGGAGCTTCCAGGATGGTGCGGCAACCGGTGATTCAGGGGGGGGAAGATCCCCTGCGGTCAGACGGCAAAGGGGCGGAGACTCCTCCACCGGGGGGGGGCCTTCCACGCGGGCCACTGTTCGGCGGTGGCGACGACCAGGATCGTCTCGATGAGGAACTCCGGCCGCAGCGGTTGGACGACGTGGTGGGCCAGCGGGCGGTTGTCGAGCGGTTGCGGATCATTCTGAATGCCGCCCGCAAGCGAAAAGAGCCCCTCGGTCACCTGCTGCTCGACGGACCCCCCGGTTTGGGCAAGACGACATTCGCCACCGTCCTCCCGAAAGAGATGGGGACCGAGTGCCAGATCACTTCAGGGCCAGTCCTGTCGGCACCGAAAGACCTGTTGCCGTATCTGACCAACGCCAGTTACGGATCAATCCTGTTCATCGACGAGATCCATCGGCTGCCGAAGGCGGTCGAGGAGTTCATCTACCCGGTGATGGAAGATTTCCGGGTCGATATCGCGTTGGGTGAGGGGCTGAATGCCCGCACCATCAACATGAAGCTCAAGCCGTTCACCGTGATTGGTGCGACCACCCGCTCGGGCATGTTGACGGCCCCCCTGCGCGATCGTTTCGTGAATCGTGAGCATCTCGACTTTTACACCGACGACGAGTTGGCCGACATCGTGCGGCGGAATGCCCGCAAGCTGCACACGAAGATCAGTGACGAGGCGTCGCGCGAGATTGCCCGTCGCAGTCGGGGAACCCCCCGCATCGCCAACAACCTGCTCCGTTGGACCCGCGATTTTGTTGACAGCGAAGCGCAGGGAGAGATCACCGACGCGCTGGCCCGCGAGGCGTTGGCCCGGAGGGAAGTGGACGAACTGGGGCTCGACCGCCAGGACCGGCGGTATCTGCAGACGCTGGCCCGCACCTTCAACGGAGGCCCGGCGGGCGTGCAGGCGATCGCCCACAGCATGAACCTGGCCGCCGACACGCTCGAAGACGAGGTGGAACCATTCCTGTTAAGAAATGGGCTGCTGCTGCGGTCTCCCAGGGGACGCGTGGTGACCGAGGCCGGGCTGAGACACCTCGGGTTGCCCGTTGGCGAGATTGATCCTCAAAAGCGATTGTTCTGACCACGAATGCCGGTTCTCGGGTGTTGAGCTCGACTCACTGCGGACGCGCCTGATCCTCCAGGGTGACTCGGCAGTTCCATCTGTCACTTTTAACCTGCGAGAGGCATTCCTCGTCATGACTGACACATCGAAAACTTCCTCCCTCAACGGGCCGATATTCGAGATCTTTTTCGACGGCGATTGCCCACTCTGTCGTCGCGAGATGGCGATGTGGAAGCGCTATGACCGCAACGGTCGCGTGCTGTTCACCGACATCGCGGCTCCCGAGTTTCAAGCCGAAAAAACCGGGCTGACGATGGATCAGTTGATGGCCGAGCTGCACGGTCGGCTCCGGACGGGCCAGGTGACCACGGGCGTGGAAACATTTCGGCAACTGCTGCTGGCGGTCGGGATTCGCTGGCCGGTCAAGCTCTCGCGTCTGCCCGGAATCCGCCAGGTGCTGGATCTCGGCTACGGACTGTTCGCTCGCAATCGGCTCCGCCTGACCGGCCGCTGCCACGACAACTGCCAGGTACGGCCACGACCTACGGGAGAATAGAACCGCAGCGGAGTTCCGCTCTGGCGACCCGAAGGCGTTTTCGGCTCTGTGCCCCCGGGGGGCTAGGCAAAACCCAAGCATGGGGCGGAGCGGTGTTGTCTCGGTGATCGACGTTCCCGGAATCCGGGCCACATCCTCACCGCTTGGGCAACTCCCCACGTTTTAGCGAGAGGTTTTGATGCGATTGATCGAAACCAGTGCGATTGATCGAAACCATGGAACTCGACTGCATGCCTGTGTCGCCACGCGGCGGAGTTCCGGGTCAAAAAAAACCGGCTGACCCATGTGGGCCAGCCG
>CAIUHT010000354.1 GCA_903898975.1 uncultured Planctomycetaceae bacterium | reverse complement strand
TGCCGAAGGTCATGATCGAGGCAAACTCGGCACTCCCCCCGTCGGGGACCGAGGCTTCCCAGACGGTCTTGCCGGTCTTGTTGTCGAGTGCGGCGAGTGACGCCTTGGTTCCGCCGGGCGTGCAAACCACCAGGTCGCCATCGACCAGCACCGATTCGGTGTAGGCCCACAGCCCGGGCTTGCCTTCGAATTCGGTGGCGAGATTGCGGGTCCAGACCGGCTTGCCATCGGCTGCCGAGAGACAGACCAGTTCGCCCGCCGAGGCGAGGCAGTAGAGGTGACCGGCGTCGAGCGTCGGGGTGCTGCGGGTGCCGGGGTATTGCGGGCCCCGGTTTTCGCCCACCTTGCCAATCCTGGTGGACCAGACGTCTTTTCCGGTCTGCTCGTCGAGAGCGACGGCGAATTCGTCCCCTTCACGGGTGGTCTGCAGATAGACCCGACCCCCGGCGATCGCCGGCGAGGAATACCCGGTGCCAATGTCGGTCCGCTTCCAGCGGACCGTGGGGCCCTCTTCAGACCACTTCTCGAGCAACCCCTTCTCGGCCGAGATGCCCGTCCGGGCGGGACCACGCCACTGCGGCCAGTCTTCGGCCCAGGCCAGGGACGCGGAAACGCTGACGATCAACAACAGTGGCCCAAAGACACGGCGCATGCGGGGGCTCCCGGAAAGTGGGGAACAAAACTCAAGGGTCCGACCGGAGTCGGCGATCCGTCGCCGGCGGCCCAAGGTCGTCGGCCCGGATGAGCGCGGATCATACCGAGTTGGCCACTGCTGGCGAAGAACAGTTTGAGAGGCCGGAACGTGGCGGTAGCGCCGCCAGCCGCGCGAACGTGTGGCCTCCATTGCGGCAGGCAGCGGAGGGACGTAAGGGGAATTCCCCCTGCGGCGTGTCGGTCGCTCAGGCCGCTTCCGAGTTGGGAAGTGGTCGCGAGCTGTTGATCAGCAACCACGACAGGCCAGCCAGGCAGTAGACGCCCGCGGCGACGGTGAAGAGTGGCGTGAAATCGCGTTGCGGGATGTTGGCGACGGTCTCGAGCAGCGGGCTGCGTTCAAGGATCAATCCGAACAGGATGGGGAACAGGTACCCCCCCAGGTTTCCCCCGGCGTTCATGCAGGCAAAGACGGTGGCCGCCCCGCGCCGGCCCCCGATGTCGGTGCAGGCTCCCCAGCCACAGGGCTGGCTCATGTCGGCGAAGAACTTGATCCCGGCCAGGCAGCAGGCGACCGCTGTCGGGCTCGACTGGCGAATCAGCACCAGCATGCCCAGCGCGGCGAAGAGATTGCTGACCAGGCCGACCATCGAGCGGGCGACGTGCTTCCGCGCGACCACCCGCAGCAGCCAGTCGTTGAGGGTCGCGGCGCAAAGTCCGCCGAGCATCCCCCCCAGCAGCGGCAGGCTGGCCAGCAGGCCCGACTTCACCAGCGGGATGCCCCGGGAGATGAAGTAGATGCCCAGCAGAGACGAATAGATGGTATCGACCCCGGCGACCAGGGCCTGCATGGTGGCAATAAGCCACACACTGGGCAGCTTGAGGGCGTCGAGCAGCGGGACGCGGTGGGACCTCGCGGCAGGGTTGGAATTGCCGCGGGGAGTGGCGGCCGCGTTCAACTGGGAGGGGACGCCGGTCGATACTGGCTCGAGCTGGCCGCGAATGAGTGCTGCCTCTTCGGGCGAGACGCGGGGGTCGGCTTCGGGGGTGTTGCGAAACAGGGCGTGAAACAGCCCCGCCAGCAGCAGGCCGGTGGCGGTCAGCACCCACAGCGTGATCGAGAGCGACAGGTTGAGCGTCCCCATGAGCACGCTGGTCATGAGGATGGGGGCGAGTGCTCCCCCGGCACGACCACAGACTGTCGCGACCAGGCCTTGGATGCGGGTGCGGTAAGCCAGTGGGAACCAGCGGGCGGTGACCTGTGCCAGGGCGGGGTAGCAACCGGCCTGGGTCGCCCCCAGCCCCAGTCGGGCCGCCGCGACCGCCAGCCAGGTGCCCGCTGCCTGCAGTGGAATGATCAGCGACCAGAGGGCGATGATGAGGGTGAGAAACAGCCGGGGGCCATGGCGATCGATGAGCATCCCGCTGGGAATCTGCCCTAGGCCATAGGTGATGTTGAACAGGGTGTAGGCCTGTTGGACCTCGCCCGCGCTCCAGCCATGCTGGGCCTGCAGTTCGGGGGCGACAAAGTTCCAGGTGTAACGGTGCAGATAGAGGCAGAATGAGGTCGCACAGGCCAGGCCAAAGACCAGCCAGCGCACCCGCGTGGGGCGAGGAGCGGACGACTCATCTTCGTCGAGGTTGAGCGGCGGCATGGGCATACGATAATACCAACACGCCGACGCGGGCAATCGGCGCGAGGCTTTGAAACAAACGGGAGTCGAAACAGGATGGCCGAGCAGCAGCGGGTGGTGGTGGTGACCGGAGTGACCCGGGGGTTGGGTCGCGCCCTGTGTGCCCGATTGATCGAGGCGGGGCACACCGTGGTGGGGTGCGGCCGCTCGGGCGAGAAGATCACCGAACTGGCCCGGCAACATGGGGGACCGCACCAGTTCGACACGGTGGACGTGGCCGACGACGCGCAGGTCGCCCGCTGGGCCCGGAAAGTGCTGGAGTTGGTCGGGCCCCCCGATCTGCTGCTCAACAACGCGGCGCTGATCAACACCAACGCCCCGTTGTGGGAGGTTCCGGCCCAGGAGTTTGACGCGCTGTTGCGGGTCAACCTGGGGGGCGTGGCGAACGTGATCCGACACTTCGTCCCGGCGATGATCGACCGTCGCCGGGGAGTGATTGTCAACTTCAGTTCGGGCTGGGGCAGGTCGACCTCGCCCGAAGTGGCTCCGTATTGCGCGACGAAGTGGGGGATCGAGGGGCTGACCGCCGCACTGGCGCAGGAACTGCCCGACGGAATGGCCGCGGTGGCTCTCAACCCCGGCGTGATCGATACCGACATGCTGCAGAGTTGCTTTGGCGACTCGGCCTCGAACTACCCTTCACCCGACGAGTGGAGTCGCAGGGCGGTGAAATTCCTGCTGGGGCTGGGCCCCCGGCAGAATGGCGAACCACAGTCGGTGCGATAAGTGCCACTTCGCACCGCTGGCCGAAGAATCTTGGGAACGGGGCGGAGCGGGGCGGGGCCAGCGCAGGCTGCGTAGAGGCCCGCGTGGGGCGTGAATGCGGCCCACCCGGCGGTTCACCGCACACCGCGGGCGTGCGACGCGGAACGGGCTGATGGCCCCGGGCGGACCGGTGACAAATTGCAGGCGCGCGAGAAGGCCCGTGTCGGCGACCGGTTCAGGCCAGCAGTTCGGGAACGAGCCGCGCTCCGGTCACCGCTGAGTCGCTGAGACTGGCGAGTCGCCCTTCGAAGGGGTAGGTCAGCCGGCGGTGGTCGAGCCCCAGGGCGTGCAGCAGCGTGGCGTGCAGATCGTGGACGGTGACCACCTGGTCGACCGACTTGTAGGCGAAGTCGTCGGTCGCACCGTGGCAGTAGCCCCCCTTGATCCCGCCGCCAGCCATCCACAGCGAAAACGCATTCCGGTTGTGATCGCGCCCGTCGGCTCCCTGGGAAACGGGGAGGCGGCCGAATTCCCCCGTCCAGATCACGATGGTCGAGTCGAGCAGCCCCCGGCGCTTCAGGTCGGTGATCAACGCCGCACTGGGCTGATCGGTCATCGCACACAGCGACTTGAGACTGTCGGCATTCTTGCTGTGCGTGTCCCAAGGCTGGCCGTTGTGGACCAGCTGGACGAACCGGACACCCCGTTCAACCAGGCGGCGGGCCATCAGGCAGCGGGTGCCGTATTCCGCCGAGGCGGGATTGTCGAGACCGTACAGGGCGCGGGTTTCGGCGGTCTCTTCGGCCAGGTCGGCGACCTGCGGGACCGAGGTCTGCATGCGGGCGGCGACTTCGAAGTTGCGCACGCGGGCCGCCAGTTCACTGCTCTCGGGATAGCGGGCCTGGTGCTGCCGGTTGTGCTGCTCAAGAAACCGCAACTGATTCCGCCGGGCGTTGGCGGTCACCCCGTTGGGCATCTCCAGGTTGTGCACGGGGGAGCTTCCCGAGCGGAACATCGTCCCCTGGTTGATCGCGGGCAAAAAGCCCGCCGACCAGTTCTTTTCGCCATCGACAGGCAGCCCGCGCGGGTCGCCCAGCACGACATAGGCGGGGAGGTTTTCGTTCTCGGTCCCGAGGGCGTGGGTGACCCAACTGCCAAAGACGGGCAGCCCGGCGAACAGCTTGCCAGAGTGAATCAGCCGCAGCGCCGCCTCGTGATCGACCGAGCCGGTGCTCATGGACCGCACCAGGCAGATGTCATCGACAATCTCGCCCAGCTTGGGAAGCAGTTCGCACAGTTCGATGCCGCTGTTTCCTCGGGGCAGAAAGCGGTAGGGGCTTCCCAGGACGTTTCCCTTCTGCTTGTCGAAGTGGGCTTCGACTTCCCCGGCGGGGTAGGGCTGTCCGTGGTATTTGTTGAGGGCCGGTTTGGGATCAAACAGGTCCATCTGGCTGGGGCCACCATGCTGAAACAGGCAGATGACCGACTTGGCCTTGGGTCGCGGTCCCTCGGCTGTTGAGGCGGCAGTCGACTGGAGAGTGGCCCCGGTGCCGGTGGAGGGGGCGGGAATGCTGCGGTCGTCGGCAGCCGCGGTTGAGGCCAGCAGGTGCGCCAACGCGAGGGGGCCGAGGCTGCCAGCGTAGTGTCCCAGCCAGGCCCGCCGGGAGAGCAGCCAGTTCCAGGCGTCGATGTCGGGCATGTCGTCGCTCCTGAGGGAGACAATTCGCGGGGGATGTGCATGTCACCCGCCGAGACTCCGCTTCACCAAATTGCCGCAGTGCGGACGCTGAGTGTACCGCTCGGCCCGGGTGGTGGCCAACGCTGGAATCGGAGCTCGTCCCGGGGCGGAGGCTCCTTGGGGCGCGACCTCAGGTGCCGAGTTCCTGCCAGAATTCTTCAGACATCGACTCGCGGGCAATCAATTGTTTCAAGCGGCTGATCACGTAGCTCTTGTGGTTGGCGACCGCCTGTTCCGAGATTTCCAGCTGAGTGGCGACCTGCTTGTTCCCCCAGCCCAGCACGAACAGCAGCTCGATGCACTTGAGCCGCTCGTAGTCTCCCTGCGCACGCCACTGGTTGATCAGGGTTCTGAGGGCGTGGGTCAGCAGTTTCCGCTCAATCTCTTGCTGTTCGCGACTGCGGGCCAGGCTGGATGCCATGCGAGCCCGGGAGTCGACCGGGGGCTCACCCGGCGAGGAAGAGGTCCCACCGGCCTCGAGCGGCACAGTGGGGTGGCGTCCCGTGCGACGGAGGTGATCGGTCAGCTTGTGAGCGGCGATCGCGAACAGAAAGTTTTCGAGCGGGGTCTCGTCGTTGTAATTGGGAAGCGCGGTGAGAAACCCCAGGAAGGTCTCTTGCACCACATCTTCACTGCTGGCGTGGTCGCGCAGCCGACAGTCGACAAAGGCCAGCAATCGACCCTCAAACCGGGCGATGCATTCCTGCCAGGCGGTCGCGTCTCCCGCACGGATGCGGGCCACCAGCAGGCGGTCGACTTCATCCGCGGGCATGCGTCACCCCGGTGCGGTTTGCCCCGGCTGACACTGGGCTGGGGCCTTTGGCGGGTTGGCGGAACGCCGGCTCGAACTAGTGATGTCCGCCGTGGTCGTGGCTGTGATCGTGCGAGTGATCGTGCGAGTGATCGTGGCTGTGGTCATGCCCGCCATGATCGTGGCTGTGAGCGTCGTGCCCATGGCTGTCGTGCCCATGACCATCGTGCCCGTGGTCGCCATGCCCGTGATCGCCGTGCCCGTGATGGTCATCGGCGGGGGGCGGGGGGGCGAGGGCGAGTTGGCACCAGTCCGAACAGAAGCCCGAGAGTTGCAGTGAGCCGGCCAGGAACATCAGCACCACGAGGGCCGAGACGTAGATGGTCTTCCCGACGAAGGGGCTGACCTTCAAGCCCTGGATGTCGCTGGGGCCCGATTGAGGGGCGACGCTGCCCCAGATGAGAATCGCCAGGAAGGCCAGCAGGAAGATGCCGATCCAGCCCCCCTTGAGCAGCAACTCGCGAAGCCGGGTCCAGTTGACCGCGAACATCCAGAAGGCCAGCCAGCCGAGCAGCGGGGTCCAGGGACCCAACACCGTCAGCGCGGCACCCAGCACGTCGAGCAGCGAGCCAGCCAACTGGCCAATCGCCTGCAGCAGGTTTTCCAAAGCGTTCATCGCCGGGGAATGTCCCAGAGACCGTCAAAATGAGAAGCCAGAACCGGTACGAGGCTTAACTGTAGCAGCGAGGGGAGTGATTCTCCACGCTGGCGCGGTCGCCCGGGAAGGGGCCCGACGTCGCCGGTTGGCCCTGGGGGCTGGGGGCCGCCGAGGGGGCTGCGGTTTGGGTTCGTTGAGAATGGCCCCGGGCGGCGGTAACTTGCCAGCGGCTGTCGCGAGCCTGAACGGCCGGGCGGCTCTCTCGCCACAGGGGTGGGTGACGGTTTTCTTCGGTGGTCTGTTTCTGGGCTGACAGCCCCCGCACGGGGTGAGGAGCGACACAATGCAGCGAACAGTGTGGCAGACGGTGCAGCGACTGGGCCAGCCTTGGTACCGCCGGCGGCCACTCGGCCGGATCATGGGACTGTGGGGCCTGCTGGCCCTGGCGGTCGTGGGAACGGGGGGAGAGTCGACGCGACTGCGGGCCGAAGAACACGCCATCCCCGTCAAGATCGCCGCCGGGGCGCAGGGTCGAAGCCTGGTTCCCATGCGGGTCCCGGTCGAGCTTCCGGCGGGCAAATGGGTTTCGGCGACGCTGCGGACCGCGGCGGGGGCGACTCTCCCCGCGCAGCTCACCGGGCCGTCACTGGCTCCCCGCGATCCTGAAGCGGGGGGGCCTGCTCGGGGCGAGGTCTGTTTCCTGCTGCCCGAACTGGCCGCTGGCCAGGAACTGGCGGCGACCATCACGCTGTCGACCGCCCCCCGCCCGATGGCCCCCGAGTTTGCCTGGCTGGAAGGGGGACCCGGGGTCGCCGAGTTGCGGTATGACGATCGCCCCGTCATGCGGGCGATGCTTCCCGCGCTCGATGAGTCGACCCCCGAAAAGCGGGCCGAGACCTACAAGCCGTACCACCACCTGTTCGATGCGACCGGCCAGCTGCTGCTGACCAAGGGGCCGGGAGGGTTGTTTCCGCACCACCGCGGGCTGTTCTACGGCTTCAACAAGATTCGCTATGGGAAAGACCTGGGAGCCGACACCTGGCACTGCAACAAGGGAGAGTTTCAGTCGACCGAGGGGATTGTCGCCCGCGAGGCGGGGCCGGTGGTGGGTGGGCATCGCCTGCATGTCGCCTGGCATGGACGGGATGGGGCGGTGTTCGCCGAGGAACTGCGGGAGCTGACGGCGTGGAACACACCGCGCGGGGTGCTGATTGAGATTGCCAGCCGGCTGACCTCAAAGGTGGGGCCCATCGAGCTGGATGGCGATCCGCAGCATGCGGGGTTTCAGTTTCGGGCCACGCAGCTGGTACCCGATCAGACCAAGGCGAAGACGCGGTACCTGCGTCCGGATGGGCTGGGGGAGCCGGGGCAGTTTCGCAACTGGCCCGACGTGCGGACGCACGTGAACCTGCCATGGCACGCCCTGCTGTTCGTGGTGGGCAATCAAGACTACAGCGCGTGCTTTGTCGATCATCCGCAGAATCCGAAGGAAGCGCGGTTCAGTGAGCGGGACTATGGCCGGTTTGGAAGTTACTTCGAGGCCCGGGTCGACACCGATCAGCCGCTCTTCATTCGCTACCGGTTCTGGCTGCAATCGGGAACGCTGACCGCCGCGCAGGCCGAGGCGCTGTCGCGCGATTTCGTCACCCCGCCCGTCGTGACCGGTGGATGAGCCCGCCGCAAGGTTCGTGGCGGGATGCGCCTGGCTCACTGGCCTTGACTCAAATGCCTGGACATCTCGAGCTTTGAGCAGGTTCGGGGCACGACCCAGCGTGATCGCTTGCTGCGCTTGACCCGGTCGCGCAGGTGGTCGGCTCACGCTGCGGGATGGAGACCAGGACGGTGTGGCGCGGGGACGGCGCGCATACGGGGGTTACGGCGTGGCTGAGTTGCCCCGGGCCGCCTGCGCCAAGGGCGATGCGAGGTGGCGCCTGTGGACCAGGGGAGCCCCTCGAAAAACTGTCGGCGAGTGGCGGGTGCTGTGACGCGGGAAGGGCGGAAATCGGCGGCATGACCTGGGAAGCGTGTGCTGCGCCCCTGTTTAAGCGAGTGGCGACGGTGAAGATTGAGTCGGGTGGAGCGTCCGCGCTGAGCGGGTGCCGATCCCGCCGGGGCGGAGCGATGTGACGCCTCCCCGGGCTTTCTTGCTCCGTCCCCGCAGGCCCCTCCGCATGCCCGATCTGCCCGAGTTGAAACATCCCTGGCTGGTCGCCGCCTGGCCGGGAATGGGCAATGTGGGGCTCAACGCCCTGGTCTACCTGCTCTCGCGTCTCGAAATGCGGATGTTCCGCGAGATTGATGTGGGAGATCAGTTTGGTGCCGAGGAGGTGGAGGTGCAGGGGGGGTTGATCCGACCGGGGCGTCGCCCGCGGCACCGGTTCTATCTCTGGGAAGATCCTCAACGCCGGCATGACCAGCTGGTGCTGCTGGGCGAAGCCCAACCCCAGTGGGGGCAGTCGGAGTTTTGCCGCAAGGTGCTGGCGCAGGCCCGCGAACTGCGTGTCGAGCGGGTCTTCACCTTTGCGGCGATGGCGACGGCGATGCATCCGCAGCACCGGTCGCGGGTGTATGCCGCGGCGACGACTCCGGAGGATCTGGCCGAACTCAGGCGGCTGGAACTTGAGATTGTGGAAGAGGGGCAGATTGGGGGCTTGAACGGGGTGTTGCTGGGGGCGGCCGCCGAGGTGGGCCTGCGGGGGGTCTGCCTGATGGGGGAAATGCCCCACATCCTGATGCGGCTGGCGTTTCCGAAGGCGTCGCAGGCGGTGCTGGAGGCGTTCACCGCGATGGCCCGGATCGAGCTCGATTTTGCGATGCTGGCCGAGCAGGTTGCCGAGATGGATCAGCAGTTGGGGACAGCCCTGGCGGCGGCCGAGCGGAGCAACAATGGGGGGGAGATCGCGCACTCAGTCGAGGAATTCAGCCCCCCGTCGCGAGCGCATGACCGCCTTTCGGATGCGCAGCGGGAGAAGATCGAGGAACTGTTCGCAGGAGCGCTGCGGGATCGTGGCCGGAGCTTCGAGCTGAAGCAGACGCTCGACCAGTTGCGGGTCTTCGACCTCTATGAAGATCGCTTTCTCGACCTCTTCAAGCCGGGCGAACCGGGGGAGGGGGGCCCCGCCTGAGCGGGTGTGGGGCGGTGGGGGCCCGGAGAGATCGGGCGATGGACGCGGCAGATGCTTGCCAGCGGCCGGGTGTTGTGCCATCCTGAAACCACCAGAGAACCAGCACACAGCCCGAGGCGCGCATGTACTACATTGATCCCCACGTGCACATGGTTTCGCGGGTCACCGACGACTATGAGCGGATGGCCCGCATGGGTTGCGTCGCCATGAGCGAACCGGCGTTCTGGGCCGGGTTTGACCGCGGCAGTGTCGAGGGATTTCGCGACTATTTCCGGCAGTTGACCGAGTTCGAGCCCAAGCGGGCGGCGGCGGTGGGCATTCAGCATTACACCTGGCTGTGCATCAACGCCAAGGAGGCCGAAAACGTCGCGCTGGCCCGCGAGGTGATCGCCATGATCCCCGAGTTCCTCAATCGCCCCAACGTCCTGGGAATTGGGGAGATCGGGCTGAACAAGAACACGGTCAACGAATCGATCGTCTTCCGCGAGCAGGTCGACCTGGCGATGAAGACGAATGAGCTGATCCTGATTCACACCCCGCATCTGCAGGACAAGTTCAAGGGGACCCGGATGATTGTCGACATGCTGCTCGACGATCGCCGGGTGCAGCCCGATCGGGTGCTGATCGACCACGTCGAGGAACACACCGTCCGCCTGGCGCGCGAGCACGGGTTCTGGTGCGCGATGACCCTGTATCCGACCACGAAGTGCACCCCCGCCCGCGCGGTGGACATCATCGAGCACTACGGCGATGACCGCATCATGGTCAACTCGGCGGGCGACTGGGGGCCCTCGAACCCGCTGGCGGTTCCC
>CAIUHT010000353.1 GCA_903898975.1 uncultured Planctomycetaceae bacterium | reverse complement strand
GCCGCAGTTTCTGCTTGGCTCGCCACCGGCTGTCACGTCGACAGCGGGGGGCGCGGCCCCTTCCAGCCAGTTTCCCCTGCTGGTGAAGTTCCTCGACGCCTCAGACCGGCTGAGCCTGCAGGTCCATCCCGACGATGCCCAGGCGCAGCGCGCAGGGGTAGGCCCGCGCGGCAAGACCGAGGCCTGGATCGTCCTCGAGACCGAGCCCAACGCCACCCTGTTCGCCGGCCTCCAGCCCGGGGTCACCCGCGCTCAATTCGAAACCGCCGTCCGCTCGGGCGCTGTGGAACCGCTGCTGCATCGCGTCGCCGTCCGCCCCGGAGACTGCCTGTTCATTCCCGCCGGCACCGTCCACGCCCTGGGCGAAGGGGTGCTGCTCGCCGAGGTCCAGCAGTCGAGCGACACCACCTACCGGCTGTTCGACTGGAACCGCGTCGACGCCTCGGGCCAGCCCCGCGAACTCCACGTCGAGGCCGGACTCGACTGCGTCGACTTCGACCGTGGTCCCGTCCAGCCAGTCACCCCGCGGGCCATCCCCCACCCCGCTCTCAGCCCGTCCAAGGCCCCTTCCAGCGCTCCCGCAAGCTCCCCCACCGCGGCTGGCTCGTGCGTCTGCCACGAGCTGGTCCAGTCGCCGCAGTTTCAGCTCCGCCGGATCGAGGGCTCGGGCCAGCTGGCCTTCGCCCCGACAGGCGAGTGGTCGATCTGGATTGTCACCCACGGCGAAATCCGCTGTCTCGACGTGCCCCCCGCTGAACTTCCTCCCGGTCGGCCCGGCACCACCTGGTTCTGGCCCGCCGACCGTGGCGTGGCACAACTCGAACTCGCCCCCGGCACGTGCCTCATCGAGGCGACCTGCGGTTGAGGCGCTCGGGCCAGCTGGCTTGCGTCTCGGTGCCTGGTGAACAAGTCCCGGCAGCCGGCCCTTCGGTGCGCCCGTCGTTCAAGGGCCGGCTCCGATCCCGCCGGTTACGCGTTTCAGTCGCGCCGCGACGTTTCCGAACGGCGCAAACAAACAGGCCCCTGGCAGCACACTGTGCGACCGGGGGCCTGTGGAATCTCAACGCACCGCCTTCGGCTCGCCCAAGCGGGGGCCAGCCACCAAGCTGTGGTCTGGCGGCGGGTTACTTCACTTCGTCAGCCGCGCAGACCCAGCCCTTGAGGGACGAGTCGTAGCTCATCAGTTCGGCGGCGGTGAAGTACACGGCGATCTCGCGCTGAGCGGCTTCGACACTGTCGCTGCCGTGCATCAGGTTCATCTGCCGGCTCACGCCGTAGTCGCCACGAATGGTCCCGGGGGCCGCCTGCTGGCCGTTGGTCGGGCCCATCATGGTCCGCACGACCGCGACCGCACCGGGGCCTTCCACCACCACGGCCACGACCGGGCCGGAGGTGATGAACTGCTCCAGCAGCGGGTAGAACGGCTTGGTGACGTGCTCGGCGTAGTGCTTCGCCGACAGTTCCTTGGTGACCTGCAACATCTTCAGGCCGACGATCTTCAAGCCCTTGGTCTCGAGGCGAGACAGCAAGGCTCCGCACAGGCGGCGTTGCACGGCATCGGGCTTGAACAGGATCAACGAACGTTCCATCGAGTCTCCTCGCGACTTCTCAACCGGAAATCAATGCCTGCAGAACAGACCGGCATTTCCATTCAACAGTCCCCAACGCGGGTCGCGTCAGGCACCTCGGCCGGTCACTCACCGGCACGCTGAATCACTTCAACAAACTTGACTGCGCCCCACTCCCGGAAACGCTGTGAGTTTCCACGCATCATCGACCAAGGGCTGCCCCGCCCAAGCGGCCGAGAAACTACGCGTTGCACCTCTTTGTGGCACCATCAGGAACGGGCTCGTGGTCCCAGTCCCCTCCGACCGTTGCCCGGGGGGAACGAGCGAACGCTGCGGCGTCAGAAGTTCGGGAACACACCCCCCGCTTCTGCACAGAGTGCGCGTTCGCCATTCCTTCAAAGCTTGGCAATTAGGCTCGGCACCAAGGGTGGGCACCGCAAAAAACTGGACCGATTGCTCGGCCCGCGCCGGTTCTCGGAAAAGTCCACCGAGTCGGCCGGGCCGCTCGCAGAGGCTACTTGTTTTTCGCAGCCCCCTGCCGGCGTGCCAGTTCGAGTTTCGACAACGGCTTGCCCGATTCATCCACCAGCGGAACCGCCGCCGCGGGTGCCGCAGCCGGTGCGGGAGCTGCCGCCGGGGCCGGCGCTGCCGGAGCCGGGGCCGCAGGAGCAGCGGGGGCCGGTGCAGCCGCCGCGGCTG
>CAIUHT010000352.1 GCA_903898975.1 uncultured Planctomycetaceae bacterium | reverse complement strand
GATGAATGACATCGCCAGGATCAGCGGAATCGACACCAGCAGCCCAATCGCCGTCGTCACCAGCGCGAAACTGATGTCGCTCGCGAGGTCTTTCGGATCGACGCCCGTCTTGGTTGACGCGGCGATCTTGCCGAACGCCTCGATCATCCCCAGCACGGTCCCCAGCAGCCCCAGCATGGGCTCCGACTTGATCACCGTGTTGATCCAGCTCAGGCGATACTGCAGGTCCGACAGCACCTCCCGGTCGAAACTTTCCCCCAGCAGCCGCTTGATCGAGGGGAGGTCCCGATCCTGGTTCGCCAGTGCCACGAGGATCAGTTGTGGTACCGCCTTCGACCAGTGCGCCGGTGTGTCGCACACCGCGGCGACCCCTTCGAGGTTCCCCTTTTGCAGTTCCTCGTGCACATCCTCCATGAACTTGTCGGCCGCCTTGCCACTCGAGAACTGCTTCGCCCGCAGTCGCTGCAGCACCAGGATCACCTGGAACGCTCCGTACAGGGCCAGCGCCCCCTGAGCCGGGTAGACCGAGTTGTTCGCGAAGTAGATCAGGTACTCAATGCCGGTCTGCAGATCCATGGTCGGCCTGTGAAGGGTTTCCGGCGGGGAGATCGCCGGGACACGGGAGAAAATCGGGGAGTTCGGCAGGGACAACGCGGGGTCGCGAACAGCGGTCAGTTCCGCTCTTTCGCGCAACCCCCCCAGGGGCCACTCTCGGGTCGAGCAGTCGATGACCCTTCAGCTGGGTCATCAATCCATCGTCGCCCATCTCGGCTCGAAGCTGATTCAGGTTCGAGCACCCTCCCGGTGGCGGAGAGGGTCACTTGGTGTACGTTTGCCTGACCACTTCGAAGTTGTACCCCGATTTGGCGGGTACGACTTCGAAAAAGGTGCGGCGAATCTCACTGGCCTTTCGCTTGCGGTAGAGATACTCGAGTTGCGCGAGGGCATCCTCGGTCGCCTTGGGATAGAAGTGGAGCAGCGGAGCGTTCCCCACGTCGATCCCCGCTTTGCGGAACAGGGTCACATCCTGCGCTTTGCGAGCCCCCCCCTGCCAGGTGAAGTAGAGCCGGGTTTCATCCTTCCCCTGCGCCACCGTTCGCACAGCGGGGACACCATTCGACAGCTTCGAGATGTACGTCAGCTTGCCATTCAGCACCGTCCCCAGTTCGATGCCGAAATAGTCGAGCTGCTTGGCGTATTCGTCCGGGCCCGAGGCGGAACCGAACCTCACGAACCAGCGGTCTTCGCGGGGAAATCCCCCCTTGCCATTCCCCCGTCCCAGCGGTCGCCGGCCCGTGCCCGAGGCACTTCCCGGCTTGCCCGTGTTTTGCACCCCCACATCGAACTGGGCTTCGGTCTGGGCGACCGCCTGTTCGGCCAGTTCCAACACATTTTCGAGCGACTGCTCGACATCCCGTTCTTCGGCCTCCACCTCGGCTGGGGTGGCGTCGCTGACTTCGGGCATCGGGGCGTCGACCCGCAATGTTTCGTCGGGAGATCCATCCTCCGAACCCCCGGGATCCTCCACCAGCTCAATGGCGACGGGCGGGCGAAACTCCTTCGGTTGTGACCCGAACCACGCCAAGGCCAAAAACAGCGTGAACATCGCCAGCGCACCGACCACCGACCACAGCGCTGAACTCGCCTGCTCCAGCGAGGTCGTCCGCATGTACGGTCGCTGCACCTTCAAACGCTGCCCCGGCGGACTGGTCGCCCCCGGATCCGTCTTGGGCCGGTCGGATGTCGGCTTCGCAGGAGCAGTGCTCACGGCTTCGACTCCGTCGAGTCTTGCAGGTCATCCCGCTCGGCGTAGGGGCGAACCTGCAGCCACCAGTCCCGGGCCTGCTTCGCCAGCGTTGCCAGTTCTTCGGGGGCTGGGTTCTCCGACAGTTCGAGAAAATCGGTCTTTCGCGTCATGAACCGCAACGCGTTCCGTGCCTCGACAATCACCGACAGGTCGACATCCTCAAGGCGGGCCAACAGATCGGGAACCACCGACAGGTCGTTGGTTCTGCCGAGGCCCCAGACAGCGGTGCGGCGAATCTCGACCTTCCGGTCGCGCGACAGTTGTTGCAGTCGGGCTTTCTGCCCGACCAGGGCTTCGGGATCCTCGGTCAGGATCGTGTCGACAATCGCCTCCTGGAACGCCTCCAG
>CAIUHT010000351.1 GCA_903898975.1 uncultured Planctomycetaceae bacterium | reverse complement strand
CCCGCCACGATGACGATCAGTCCTGCAGCTGGCCCCTTGATGGTCAGTTCCGAATTGCTGATGAAGGTGGTGATGATCCCACCAATGACCGCCGTCCAGATGCCGGCAATAGGCGGAAACTGACTGGCCCTGGCGATCGCGAGACAGAGCGGCAGGGCAATCAGGAAGACCCAGAACCCAGACAGCAGGTTGGGGCGCAAGCGAGCCCAGGGGGAATCTGATGCCTCGGGAGGGATTGGCCGCCTTGCGTGCCCACCGTCGTCATGCATGTCTGACCCTGAACTCTCGGGGAAGTTGACCGCCTCTGGCCGAGCAGCGGGATCCACTGCCAGGCCTTGTCCGCCACGAGCCCAATTTCGCAGCACGAACTGCGAGCGAAGCAACATTTCTACATGTGGCAACTTGCATGCCAACTGACCGCCTGAAACTTACGGAGCCGAATCGAGTGCCGTTCTGCAGGAATTCTTGAGCAAACGGCCCGTTTCGGCCGCAGGAATCCCGTCTGAGCAGCAGAGAACGGGGATTCGCGAACTATAATAGCTGAATCCATTTACCTGTTTCCAATGCACGGAGAGTGATTTCAAACTGACCGCTCGCACCCCGACCTGTTCAGTTTCTGACCCGCTGGGGCCGCATCCGCAACCAGTCTGCCGCCCCAGGTTATTGATTCACAGCCACTCGTCAGCCGCTGTGCCAGTCATTGCCGGGGTATTGCGAGAGGCCGATGAGTGACGGATGGCCACCACAGATAGTCTCAGCCGCCAGCAGCAAACACCGAACAAGAGTTTCGGCTCAACAGCCCCCAGGCCTCTGAGACCACTTGCTGTTGTCGATCGACTCTGTGGTGCAGGCGGTGCTTCAGACAAGGCCTCGCGATCGGACGAAGCACAGAGAGGTTCAATGCGAGACCGCTCCGGGCAGAGCCGGTTTCGATTCAGCCAATCTCAACTCGGCCCCGCGTGCAGGAATCGCACACCAGTCCTCATGGGTTGATCCAGTGATTCTCTGCGAGGCCTTGGGGGCAGTGATACCGCCCAGCGCCACGCCCCAAAGCGAAGGACGACCTCAGTTGCTGGACGGAGCGGACTTTCGTTCCACGGGGCATTGAGGCGAGTGCCAGTCGCGAGACCTGGCAACGCCTTCGCTGCCAGCATGCCGATTGGCAATCTCTGCCCCGGGCGGTTCGCGAAAGATCACGGCGAACGCAACGGGAGCGACTTCGCGCCGGGCCTGACAAACCGGGGTAGAAAGCGCCGGCCCCAGCGTCGGTGAGACGCGTCGTACAAATGCCAGGCTCGATCTTTCCACGCGGGGGACTGAACACACGACACAAACACGTCGGTCTCGACCCGCCGACCGAGCGACCCCGTCGCCGAATTCGCACCCGCTGCCCGATTAGCCCCCCGGCGCTCCACCTGCCCAATCAAGAGTGGCATCACACCCCGTGCCGCATCTCTCTACATTACTCCCGGGAAATGGCAGGTCAAGAAAAATCTGTCGCGATTTTCCGGCAGACGTTCCCCTGGTTCTGACCCGCCCTGGAACGACGCGATCGGCTTGGCCAATCGAGCGCGATCGACAAACCCGAGCCGGATCCTGGCCGACGCAGACAGCTGGCGGGCACGGGACCCGCCCGTGAACTGGACCGCCGACGGGCCCGAATCCGGCAACGCGCCCCTCTCTCGCCCGAAGAGGGTGTGAATTCCCGCTGCTCGGTCGATTCGTTACCATGCGGGTTCGTTTTCAGTGTCACCACAGGATCAGCCTGTTGTGGCTGGCTGGGATCACAGTCTGCTCATCCCCAGGGAACCGAGGCCCCCCATGAATCGACGCCTGCTGCTGGCTTGGATAACAACCGTCGCGATTTTTGCCTGTCCGGGGCTCGGCTTCGGCGACGAACAGGACGAGGCCGGCTTCAAGCCAATCTTCAATGGCAAAGATCTGGCCGGTTGGGATGGGAATCCCAAATTCTGGTCGGTTCGTGATGGAGCCATCACAGGCCAGACCACCGATCAGAACAAGACGGATGGGAATACGTTCCTGATCTGGCGCGACAATACCCTCGACAACTTCGAACTCCGCCTGCAGTATCGGATTGTGGGGGGCAACTCGGGAATTCAGTATCGCAGTCGTGACCTCGGCAACTGGGTTGTGGGAGGTTACCAGGCCGACTTCGAGGCTGGTGAGACCTACTCGGGAATCCTGTACGAAGAACGTGGCCGAGGGATCCTGGCGGAACGCGGCCAGCAGACAAAGATCGGCGAGGGAGGCAAGAAGGAGGTCACTGGCACCGTCGGTGATTCCAAAGAGATCCAGGCCGCGATCAAGAAGGAAGACTGGAACGACTACCAGGTTCAGGCGATCGGGAACAAACTGGTCCATCGCATCAATGGGCGGGTCACAGCCGAGGTCACCGACGAGGACAGCAAGAATCGGGCCGCTTCGGGCATCCTGGCTTTGCAATTGCATGCCGGTCCCGCAATGACCGTTCAGTTCCGGAAGATTCGGCTCAAGCGACTGCCACTGACTGCCGGGGTTCGAAAGATCGTGATGGTGGCCGGGGTTCCCAGCCACGGGAAAGGCGACCACGAATTCAACGCCGGGGTCCAACTGCTGAAAAAGTGCCTCGATACGACTCCCGGAGTACTCACCACCTGGTACCGGGGTGGGTGGCCCACCGATCCGACCGCGTTCGACAACGCCAACGCCGTCATGTTCTACGCCGATGGTGGTGGTGGGCACCCGGCGATCCAGGGCGAACGCTTGCAACAGTTGCAGGAACTGATGTCTCACGGCGTGGGCATCGCCTGCCTGCACTACGCGGTGGAAGTGCCCAAGGAGCGAGGTGGACCGGAATTCACCGAGTGGCTGGGGGGTTATTTTGAGACACACTGGTCCGTCAACCCGCACTGGACGGCAAAGTTCGAGAAGCTGCCCGAACATCCCGTGACGCGGGGGGTCAAGCCGTTCGAAATCAATGACGAATGGTACTACCACATGCGGTTTCGCGAGCAGATGCAGGGCGTGACCCCCCTGCTGACGGCGATTCCGCCTGAGAGCACCCTCAGTCGGCCCGATGGTCCGCACAGCGGGAACCCGGCGGTCCGCGCGAAGAAGGGCCAGCCCCAGCATGTGGCCTGGGTGGTCGAGCGTGTGGATGGTGGTCGTGGATTTGGATTCACCGGTGGCCATTTTCATCGCAACTGGGAGAACGAGAGTTTTCGCAAGCTTGTACTGAACGGTTTGCTGTGGGTCGCCAAGGCCGATGTTCCCGAAGGAGGTGTTCCGTCGGTGGTCAAGCAGGACGATCTGCTGACGAACCTGGACCCCAAGTGACAACTCTTGGCGTGGCGTGTTCGCGGTGCCAGCCGCCGCAAGGTGTGCCTGAACGCGGTCGCCCCGCGAACTGTCGACGCCAGAATTCATGACTTCGAGCGATTCCCCAATGACGTTGCGGTCGAGTCCCCTGGAAGAGGTGCTGTCGGCCTTGCGATCAGGCCGCGTGGTGATCGTGGTTGACTCGGCCGACCGGGAAAACGAGGGCGACTTCGTGTGCGCCGCCGAGACAGTCACACCAGCCATCGTGGACTTCCTGCTGACGAAAGGACGGGGACTGCTGTGTGCGCCGATGAGCCAGGAAGTTGCCGATCGGCTGAGGCTGTCGGCGATGGTTCCCGCCGCTCAGAACAACGCGCCGATGGGGACCGCCTTCCTGATTCCGGTCGATCACCGCGATTCGGGGACTGGCGTCAGCCTCGACAGCCGTACGCTGACGCTCAGGCAACTTGCCTCGCCACTGGCGGTCCCTGAGGATTTTGTGCGTCCGGGTCACATCCCCCCCCTGGCGGCCAAGAGTGGCGGGGTGCTGCGTCGGGCCGGCCACACGGAGGCGACGGTTGACCTGCTGAGGCTGGCGGGAATGCAGCCGGTGGGGGTGCTGATCGAAATCCTGAGCCGGGAAGGGACCCGGATGGCCGATGAGCAGGAATTGGCGGCCCTGGCCCGGGAACATCAAATCCCTGTCATCACGATCGAAGAGCTGATTCGCCACCGCCGCCTGAGCGAGCGGCTGGTCCAGCGGGTCGTGGATGCGCGGATTCCGTCGCGCCACGGCGAGCTGCGGGTGATTGCCTACTCGGTGTCGCATGAAGAGCAGGTGCCGCTGGCCATCATCCTGGGCGACCTGAAATCGGTCCCGGCGCCGGTCGTGCGAATGCACTCTTCGTGCTTCACCGGTGACCTGCTGGCGTCGCTGCGGTGTGACTGCGGCGATCAACTGCAGATCGCCCTGTCGATGATTGCCCAGGAAGGGTGCGGTGCGGTGGTTTACCTGCCCCAGGAAGGGCGCGGAATCGGCCTGGTTTCGAAGCTGCAGGCGTATGTGCTGCAGGATCAGGGACTGGATACCGTGGAGGCGAATCACAAACTGGGATTCAAGGCCGACATTCGGGACTACATGGTCGGACTGCAGATCCTGAAGGACCTGGGACTGAACCAAATCCGCCTGTTGACCAATAACCCCAAGAAAACCGACGCGTTCGTGTATGCCGGGGTCGATCTGCAGGTCGTCGAGCAGATTCCAATTATCGCCCCGCCCGAGGTGGAACGCCGGGACTACCTGGCAACGAAGCGGGACAAAATGGGCCACCGGCTTCCGGGCCCCTGAGTTTTTCCGCTGCGTTGAATCTGTCGACGGGTTCAACCTGTCGCCGTACAACATTCGCCACATGGGCCCTTCATCCGCACTTCCTCCGAGCTCGAGACCAGCCGCATGTCCTCCGCGTTGACGCAGGGAATCCTCCGCGAACTGAACCAGATCCGCCTGCTGGATCCCCATTCGCACATCAACCCGCATGCTGCGGCATCGCGGAACCTGACGGACATCCTCGGGTACCACTACTACACCGAGCTGGTCCACTCCGCGGGAATTCCCCGGGAGGCGATCGAGGCCCCCGGAATTGATCCGCGGCAACGCTGCGAGCGGATCGTCGCCGGCCTGCCACAGATCCAGAACACGGTGCAATACAGCTGGTTCCAGGAGATCTGTCGGGAGTTCTTCGGATTTGAAGAGCCGACGATCGAGCCCCGAAACTGGGAGCGGCTCTACGATTCGGCCCAACGGGTCCTTGACCAGCCCGACTGGGAGGCCCAGGTGATTGAGCGGAGCCAGCTCGAGGGGGTGTTCCTGACCAATGATTTCGACGACCCGCTCGAGGGGTTCGACACGGCGTTTTACGTCCCCTGCCTGCGGACAGATGAGCTGGTCTTCAAAATCTCGAACCCCGCAGTGCGCGCCCGGTTCCAGTCGGCCTCGGGATCGAATCCCGCCTCGGCGAAGGAACTGCGGACCGGCCTGGCCGCATTGTTCGAGCGGTTCGTGTCGCGGGGCGCTCGGGCGTGTGCCATTTCCCTCCCTCCCGACTTCACGCCGGAGCCGATCCCCGACGCCCAGGCAGACATCCTGCTCGAAAAACTTGCGCGGGGCCTGCCGCTCGACCCGACCGGACTGCGACGACTGTCTCAAGCGATCTTCTGGGCCATCGCCTCGCTGTGCGATGAGTACCGACTTCCGTTTGACCTGATGATCGGTGTCAACCGCCAGGTCTATCCCGCGGGAGTCTTCCAGGGACAAGACCTGTTCGACAGCCGCTGCTCGCTGTTCCCGTACGCCGGATTGTTTCGAGCGTTTCCGCGGGTGGCGTTCCCCGTCTCGGTGCTGTCGGTCGGTCTGAACCAGGAACTCGTCGCCTACTCGTGGATTTTCCCGAATGTGATTGCCCACGGACATTGGTGGTACGCGAACATTCCGGCGTTCATCCTCGCGGATTGCCGGGCGCGACTGCAGGCGGTCCCCGAGACCAAGCAGATCGGTTACTACAGCGACATGTACAAGCTGGAATTCGCCCTGCCCAAGTTTTCGATGTACCGGCGGATCCTGGCGACAGCACTGGCCGAGGACTTTGTGATTGGTCGGGGCTGGCCGGAAGAACGGGCCATCGCCCTGGGGCGGACAGTGCTCCGCGGAAATGTCGAACGGGTGTTCCCGCACCTCGGGAAGTGATCCCGCTGGTGACCGTTGAACTGGCGGGGCCCAGTCAGCGGGCATTTGCAGCCCTCGGTATAGATACCTAAAATCCAGCCCCCGTGGCGCGGATCGGCCGGCCCAATGACTGGCCGTCCCGGCAGCGTGCTGAACCCCGGCCGCCCGATTTTTTTCGACGTTCAAGCAGCCAGCCCGAGGCGATTTGCGATGGCACTCATCAAGATTCTGCAGGCAGGTCAGTCGGTCGAGCACGAACTGGTTCGCGACGAAACACTGATCGGCCGCAGCGAGGATTGCACGATCCTCGTGCCCCAGACCATGACGATGGTTTCGCGGCGACATGCGCGGATCCTCAAGCAGGGTCCGCAATTCCTCCTCGAAGATCTGAACAGCGGCAACGGGACCGTGCTGAACGGCACGAAAATCACCGGCCCCTCCGTACTCAAGAATGAGGATCGGATCAAGATTGGCCCGATGCTGATGGTTTTCTCGGACGTCCCCCGCCGGGGAGGGGCCGACCGCGAAACGCCGACGGTCACCGATGTCCGCGTCAACGTGCAGTTCACGGACGAAGCCGATGACCAGTCGGAGATCACCAGCACGATCGATGTGGGGACGAACCGGTTTGGGACGCTTGAGGTTCAGCCTGCGGTCAAGCTGAAGGCGCTCATTCAACTCAGCCAGGTGCTGGCGGGGACGGTCGAGCTCGAGAAACTTCTCCCCCGGATCCTGGAGGTTCTGTTCAGCGTCTTTCCAGGCGCCGACCGGGGCTGCATCATGCTGAAGGATGTCGCCACCGGGCAAATGACCCCCAGGGCGATGAAGCACCGTCGCGAGGATGAGGATGAGACGGTCAAGCTCAGCCGAACCATCATCCGAAAGGTGCTCGAGGCGAAGGCGGGAATCCTGTCGGCGGACGCGGTCAGCGACTCGGCATTCGCCGCCAGTGAATCGATCGCCAGTTTCACCATCCGCTCGATGATGTGCGTCCCGCTGCTGGGGCTCGACGGCGAGCCGCTGGGGCTCATTCATATCGACACCCAGAACGCTTCCCGCAAGTTCTCGAAAGATGACCTCGACCTGCTGACAGCGGTGGCCGGCCAGGCGGCGATTGCCTACGAAACTGCCCGACTGATCACGTCGTACCTCGAAAAGCAGAAGTACGACAACGAGATGAAGATCGCCGCGAACGTGCAGCGGGCCCTGCTCCCCGAAAGGCTGCCGACCGCACCGGGCTACGAGTTTTACGCGTCGTATGAATCGGCGCAGGCGGTGGGAGGCGACTATTACGATTGCCTGACGCTGCCAGGCAACCGCATCTGCCTGGCGTTCGGGGATGTCGCGGGCAAGGGGGTTCCGGCGTCGCTGGTGATGTCGCGGCTTTCGAGCGTGGTGCAGAACACCCTGGAGTTCGTACAGGACGTTGGCCAGGCCGCCGAGCGAATCAACTCGCACATGTGTGCCAACGCGGTCGAGGGGCGGTTTGTCACCTTCGTGCTGGCGATTGTCGATCTCAATTCGCACCAGCTGTCGCTGATCATCGCCGGGCACATGTCTCCGATGATCCGTCGACCCGATGGCACGATCGAGGAATTCCCCGAAGACATCGTCGGCCTGCCACTGGGAGTCGCCGATGGAATGTCCTTCGATGTCGTCACCCGCTCCATCGCCCCGGGAGAAACCATCGTCATCTACACCGATGGGGTCAGCGAGGCGATGAATCCTGGCAATGACCTGTACGGGGAAGACCGGTTGCGGGCCTTGATCCAGTCCCACGCCCCCGCTCCCGAAGCGTTGGGGCGCGCCATCCTGGCCGACGTGCGGCAACATGCGGCGGGCCGGGAACAGAATGACGACATCACCCTGATGGTCTTTGGCCGCCACGCCTGAGGCGGGTCCCCAACCCGCCTGGATCCACCGCGCTCCGCCGCAGTCACCCAGTCGGCACCTCGCGACCTGACAGGGAGCATCGCCCACGCAAGTCCGGCCACGGCGCTTCACCACGTCACTCCTTTCTCGCAGAAAGACGCTCTCCCGATGATTCAATTCAGAACGGTGTGTTGGACAATCCTGCTGCAAGGCCTGGGGCTGTGCGCCGCCTGGGGGGCGGACCCCGTGGTGATTCCCCTGTGGCCCCAGGGAGCCCCCGGTGCGGTCGGCAGCGAGGAGGCGGATCGTCCGACGCTGACCGTCTGGTCGCCCACGCCCGAAACCTGGAATGGGAGTGCCGTGATCCTCTGCCCCGGTGGAGGCTACGGCTTCCTCGCGGTGGACCACGAGGGCAAGCAGGTCGCCGAATGGCTCAACAGCCTGGGGGTGACAACGTGCATGCTGAAGTATCGATTGGCCCCCCGGTATCGTCACCCGGCCCCGATGCAGGATGTGCAGCAGGCGCTTCGGCTGGTCCGCTCGCGGGCCTCTGAACTCAAGATCGACCCCCGACGCGTGGGAGTCATGGGCTTTTCGGCAGGAGGGCACCTGGCCTCGACCGCGGCGACGCATTTCGACGCGGGCCGGGGCGAGGGTTCGGATGTGGAACGGCAGAGCAGCCGGCCCGATTTCTGCATTCTCTGCTACCCCGTGATCAGCTTCACCTCCCCGGCGACACACGCCGGATCGCGGAAAAACCTGCTGGGTGACCAGCCCACGGAAGAACTGATGAAGTTCTATTCGAACGAGCTGCATGTGACGGCTCAGACACCTCCCACGTTCCTGTTCCACACCAACGAAGATGGTCCCGTTCCAGCCGAGAACTCGCTGCTGTTTTACGCCGCCCTGAGGCAGGCCAAGGTGCCGGCGGAACTGCACATCTACGAGAAGGGGACTCATGGTGTGGGCCTGGCCCCGAAGGATCCGATCCTCTCGACGTGGCCCCAGCGACTGGCCGACTGGCTGAAGGGTCGGGGTTACCTCGAGGCTCCCAAGCCGGTGTTCGCCGAGCAGGCCGAAGTCACCGATCCCGACTACCCGTTCCAGGGAGAGTACAGTGGAGAGCTCACGGTCGATGGTGCCACCCAGAAAATTGGGGTCCAGCTGATCGCACTGGGCCGGGGCAAATTCCAGGCGATGGCCCACCTGGGGGGACTGCCGGGGGATGGCTGGGACGGTTTTTCGAAGTTCCCCGCGACGGGAGAACGCAAGGGGGATGTGGTTGAACTGCTGGGAGAATCGGCCACCGCCCGACTGGAGAAAGGCCTGCTGACGGTGACGCAGAACGGCCAGAAGCTGGGCGAACTGAAGCGGGTCGAGCGCCAGAGCCCCACGCTCGACGCCCCGCCTCCCGAGAACGCCATCGTGCTCTTTTCGAAGTCGAAGACCGATGGTTTTGCGAACGCGAAGGTGACGGCGGATGGCCTGCTGCAACCGGGGGTCACCAGCCAGCAGAAGCTGGGGAGCGGAACGCTGCACCTGGAATTCCGGGTTCCGTACCAGCCACAGGATCGGGGCCAGGGACGCGGCAACAGTGGGTGTTACGTGCAGGGGCGGTATGAGGTCCAGATTCTCGACTCCTTCGGGCTCGATTCGAAGGACAACGACTGCGGCGGGATTTACTCGGTGAGCGCGCCGGCACTGAACATGTCGTACCCTCCGCTGGCGTGGCAGACTTACGACATCGATTTCGTGGCGGCACGGTACGATGCCCAGGGTCAGCTGATTGCCGCCCCGCGGATCACGGTTCGTCACAACGGGGTCGTGATCCACAGGGACGTGGAGCTGAAGAAGGTGACTCCGGGAGGAGTCGAGGCGGATGGTCCCGGGCCGGGGCCACTGCACCTGCAAGACCATGGCAACCCCGTCCGGTTCCGCAACATCTGGTTCCAACCCAGGAATTGACATGCACTTTCCTCGAGAGCGATTGCTCTGGTTGGGTGTCACGCTCGTCTTGAGCCTGTTGCTGCTGCGGGACCCGGCGCAGTCCCGCCCGTTCCCCGCGGCCCCACTGCCGGGCGCGGGGGTTGCCCAGGCCGCGCAGCCCTCGGCCCCTGCGAAACAGACGCGCGTGTATCACAACACGCTGCAGGAACTGTCGGATCGCCCCCCCCTGCTGGCCGATCATCCGGAGTTCATCGAACCGGTGATCGAGCAGCGGCGATTTGAAGCCCCACCGCTGGTGCACGATGCGGGAGCCGACCTGTCGGTTCGGGCATGGAGGTTCTCTTACAACGCGCGGGGAATCATTGAGATCCCGAATCACCTGCGGGCCGCCGAGACCGCGGTGATCATGGTGCATCCCTGGGGAATTGATGACAACCAGGGCTGGACCACCCCCGAGCCCGCCGGGATCGCCGACTTCTGCACACCCGACAAGAATCACCTGGCGGCCCGTCACACTCGGGAGGTGATCGATCCTTTCCTGAAGGCGATGCGCGGTCACGTCAAGCTGGTGGGTTACAGCCTCATTGGCGAGCGGGATCCGCTGCGGATGAAGATGTACCGCACGATCTATGACAACCCCAGCGCCGCCGACCGCAGCGTGGCCCGCGACCAGGTCCTCAAGCGGCTGCGTGACTTCAAGTATCAGGGAGGCCCGCTGATTGACAAGATCCCGGTCTCGGTCGAGTTTCCAGTTCGCGACTATTTCGCCCAGTTTGGCGGGACCGACGCCAGTGAACGCTACAACCCGCCCGGCTTCTGGAAATTGCCGGTTCCCGTGACCTCGGACGTGACCGTGCATCCCGAGGACGTCTTGTTCTTTGACGTGGATGGCTATCCCCCGTTGCGGGATTTTCTCAAGCGGCAGGGAATTCGCCACGTGCTGCTGACAGGCTACGCCACGGACATGTGCTTCTGCCGGACCACCGCTGGCTACGAAAACCTGTCGAAGGACTTCAATGTCTTCCTGGTGGGGGACGCGTCGCTGGCGACCTATCCCGCGAACAACACACCCCGGTTTGCCACCAACGCCCACATCTCGTTCGCCAGCCTGACCCAACTGGTCACGCAGGTTTCCTGGATTCAGAAGCAGGAGCCGCAGGACGGTGAGGGTGCCGGACGCTGAGCCTGCCGACTGCTGAGCCTGCCGACTGCTGAGCCTGCCGATCACTGAGCGTTCCCGGGACTGAGCGTTCCGGGCGATGGCGCCTGAGACTGTGGTCCGCGCCTGCCAACGCGCCGAATGCCGCCGCAGGAGGAGCGGCGGCCCCTCAACCAGAACGT
>CAIUHT010000350.1 GCA_903898975.1 uncultured Planctomycetaceae bacterium | reverse complement strand
AGGCGATTGGCGCGAGGCCTTGGGCGATCTGTTCTGGGCGTTGCTCAACAGCAGCGAGTTCCTGTTCAACCGCTGATTCGCCCTCCCAAACGTTCCGTGGTCTTCCCTGTTCTTCCGCCACGTTGTCCCTTCCCACCTCAGGAGCCCCGCGATGAACGCTGAACTGCTGCTGGGTCTGGCCCGCAACCAAATCGCCTGCTCCCGCCGCGACTGGCTCCGTCGGACCGGCTGTGGCCTGCTCGCAGGCAGTCAGTCGGGCTGGCTGTCGGCCCTGGCCAACCAGGTGGCCGCCGGCGAAGCCACCGGCCAGAAACGTCAACCCAAGGCCTGCATCCTGCTCTGGATGAGTGGCGGCCCGAGCCAACTCGACACGTTCGACCCCAAGCCGGGACACGCCCATGGCGGCCCGTTCCAGGCCATAGAGACCTCGCGCCCGGGAATCCGCATTGCCGAGCACCTGCCGGGCGTCGCCCGCCAACTCGACCACTGCGCCGTCATCCGCTCGATGTCGACCAAGGAGGGAGACCACTCGCGGGCAACCTACCACCTGCGGACCGGCTACCTGCCGTCGGGCCCGGTGCAGTTCCCCACGCTCGGCTCGTTCCTCGGCAAAGAACTGGCAACCGGCGATTCAGACCTCCCCCCGTTTGTCTCCATTGCCCCCGTGCGGGCCCTCTCGCCGGCGGCGTTCGGACCAGGCTTTTTGGGCCCGCGGTACGCCCCGCTGGTAGTCGCCGACGGACTGGCCGACGCCTCGCCCGAATTCGCAGAACGCCTGCAGGTTCGCAACCTGACCCGGCCCGCCAAGGTGGGGGCCCCGCAGGCCCTGGCCCGCGAACAACTGCTGACCGACCTCGAGGAGGAGTTCCTGAAGACCACCCCGGGCACCACCGGTGTCAGCCACCGGGCGGCATACCTCGCGGCCCTGCGAATGATGCAGTCTCCCGCCGTCAAGGCATTCGACCTCGACGAAGAACGCGACACGCTGCGCGACCGCTACGGCCGCAACGCCTTTGGGCAGGGGGTGCTGCTGGCCCGCCGGTTGGTCGAACGCGGAGTCTCGTTTGTCGAGGTCACGCTGGGCTCGGCGGGGGCCGGGAACCTGGGCTGGGACTCGCACGCCGACAACTTCACCACCGTCCAGGGGCTGTGCGAGGTCCTCGACCCCGCCTTCAGCACCCTGCTGGACGACCTGCAGCAACGCGGAATGCTCGACAGCACGCTCGTGGTCTGGATGGGCGAATTCGGACGGACTCCGCTCATCAATCCCCAGACCGGACGCGACCACTTCCCCAACGCCTGGTCCACGGTGCTGGGTGGCGGGGGAATCCGCGGCGGCCAGGTTGTGGGCCAGACCGCCGCAGATGGCATGACCGTCACCGACCGCCCCGTCGCAGTCCCCGACCTGCTGGCCACCATCTGCAAGGCGGTCGCAATCGACCACGAAAAACAGAACATGTCGAATGTGGGCCGCCCGGTACGCCTCGCCGACCCCTCGGCGAATGTGTTGCACGAAGTGCTGGGCTGACCGCGCTCACCAGGCCGATCGGGATTGATCGCCGTGCGGCCTTGGCTGCTCGGGTCCGCCTCTGCCGTGGCGGCGCACCTGGGACGCTTGCGCAGTCGTCGAACAACTGCCGCCCCACGACTGTCGCGCCCACCCGTCGCAAGATCATCAGCCTGCGCTGCGGTGCCCATGCCGCGCTGTCGCCCCAATTCCGTCTCAGTCCCGGCGGAACAGGTCTTCTCGAAAGACCTCAGTCACATCAGCCGGCACAGTCGCGCGGTCACGCTTTCACCCGATTCCCCATCGCTGTCCCCTTTCCGCTCCCCGGACTGTGGCCAGCGGCACCGGTGACCGATACCATGCCGGTGCCGGGCAGTGACTGTTTCTTCCTGTGACGCATGAGGGTGAATTCGATGACACTGGCGAATCGACGGCAATTTCTGGCCACCTCGGCTGGACTGGGACTGGGCTGGAACGCATTGAGCCTGGGCGCCCCTGCCGGGTTGCTGCCCGCCGTCTTCGCCGGGGAGGGAGGCGAAGCCGCCTCCAAGCCCGAACCCGTCAAGCTGGCGATCATGGGGGTCAATGGCCGGGGCCGGCAGTTGATGTCGGTGCTGCAGAAGTTCCCCGAGGCCGAAATCGCCTACATCTGCGACCCCGATGCCAAGGTCATTCCCGGGGCGGTCAAGCAGTGGACCGACGCGGGACGACCCGAACCCAAGGTGGTCTCAGACTTCCGCCGGGCGCTCGACGATCAGTCAGTGCAGGCGCTGGTCTGTGCCGCTCCCGACCATTGGCACGCCCTCGCCGCCATCTGGGCCTGCCAGGCGGGCAAAGACGTCTACGTCGAAAAGCCGTGCTGCCACAACCCCATCGAGGGGCAGCGGATGATCCAGGCGGCCCGCAAGCATCAGCGGATTGTGCAGGTCGGCTCGCAGCGCCGCAGTGGCGCCGACATGCAGGCCATGGCCGAGGTCGTGCGCTCGGGCCGGCTGGGCAAGGTCAACTTCGTCCGCTCGTGGATCACCAGCCAGCGCCCCAATATCGGCCGCGAACAGCCCACCGCCCCTCCCGAAGGACTCGACTTCAACCTCTGGTGCGGCCCCGCCCCCGATCGCGGTTATCGCAAGAACCTCGTGCACTATCACTGGCACTGGCGCTGGGACTACGGCACCGGTGAGTGCGGAAACAATGGCATCCACGGCCTCGACCTCGCTCGCTGGGGCCTGGGCGTCGACGCCCCCAGGCTGGTCACCTGCGGCGGTGGCAAATACCACTTCGACGACGACCAGGAGACTCCCGACACGCAACTGGCCACCTTCGACTTCGATGGGGTCTGCGTCCAGTGGGAACATCGCACCTGGTCCCCCCGCGGGATCGACGGCGACTCGTTCGGCGTTGAGTTCTACGGCACCGAGGCGACGCTGCAGACCAGCGGACGCGGCTTCACCATTTACGGCCCCAAGAACGAGGTGCTCGAAAAGGTCGATCCCGCCGAGTCCGACGCGGCTCACTGGCGCAATTTCTTCGACTGCCTCAAGACCCGCTCGCTCCCCAACGCCGATATCGAGATCAACCACAAGAGCACGCTGCTCTGCCACCTGGCGAACATCGCCTGGCGCACCCGCTCGACGGTGAAGTACGACGGCGCGACCGAGACGATCCTCGAGAATCCCGCCGCCCAGGCCCTGATGGGCCGGGAGAATCGCAAGGGATTCGAACTGCCCAAGTTCACCTGAGAGGGAGTTTTCCCTGAAGAGGTGGCGCTCGATGGAGAGAGTGAACCCTTCAGAAAGACCCCAGCGAGATGCGCCAGGAGCTCGCTTCAGCGCCAGAGAAACCATTTCGCCAGCGACGCCGTCATACGCTGGAGCTCTGGCGCGTGGCGGTCCGGTTAATCACTGCGGAGAGGCTCACCCTGGCTGAGGTCGCGCGCCGATTGGGAATTCGGAACAGTTCGATTCGGAACTAGCGGCGGCAACGAAAGTCGGGGGCGAAAGGCGGGTGCTGCCCAGAGCCAGCGCATGAACAGGTCCCTGGTGCGCAAAGACTTTCCAAAGGAAGTTTGTGTTGGACATGCAGTCCTGCAGCTTGCCCTTGGTGATGTCCTTTCGTGAATGTCGCCTCAGCCTTGTGATTGCGAAGCGCTGAAGCCAACTGCGATTGCTCGCCAGGCTGCGCTCGGCTGAGTGGGTCCGCTCCTCTCGAAAGGACACGTCCAGCACCCAGTGCATCGCTGCGATCTGCCAGTGACCCTGCTCGGTAGCAAATGCTTCCCAGCTTGCACGGCACGGGGGTCGGTGAGTGACTCGATCGGGGAGACCAGCGAAGCCAACTTCGAGTCCACTTTCGGCAGCTTGCGACCTCCAGGCAGTCAATGAAACGGGTCTGCTCTTATGCTGAGCAGGGCGAACTGACGTGTTGGCATCCAATTCAAAAAGTGCCGGCGCGGCAGTCGACCCAGACTACCCAAGCCACGCATTTCCCCGCACCAGCCATGGCGCATTCCCGGTGGGCGCTGTGGTCCTTTTCGCTTGCTCGCGCCCCAAGTAACGCCGGATTGGTTCTGCCACTCACCCCCAGCCCCCTCGCGATCTCACGCCCGGACTACACCGCCTCTCCTAACGCCTTGATCCGCCAAGAGTTAAGCATCTCCGGCCGGTTCGCCATGGGGGTGTCTCCCGCGTCCCTTGTGGTCCCAAGGCACTCTCAGAAACAAACGTCCGGTCCAATTGCCAGCGGGTCTTCTTTCACGCGCCCCTCACTGGTCCTGTTCCAGACGCTCAATGACGCGCGCGACGCCCCTGTATTTCGCGTGGACGCAGCACGGGGGTAGTTCGGTGCCCTGGAATGAGGCCCAGTTCATGCGAGCGCCGCTGTGCTCTGCGCTCGTCTTGTGGATAACTGCGATAGGGTCTAGCATGCGGCCGAAGTCGGGCGGCGTGGCAGCTTGAATTGGCCTCGAGGATTTCTGGCTGTGATCAGGTCAATCTCTCACTGGTTCAAGCACTGTTGGTATGCAGTGGTCTTCGTCACACTGCTGCTCTGCATGATCGAAATCGGCCTGCGCGTCTACGATTCTGCGACGGCACAGCTGACTCGGGGCCGTTTGTACGACCACGGGATGACCGGAAAGAGCTGGACTGTCCACCACCAGCTCAAGCCCTCACGGGCTTATCTGCTTCGAAATCCGGATAACAGCAAGCTGAACCGGATCAGCGTGAACAGTACGGGCCTGCGTGGACCAGAGGTGGCGATCCCCAAGCCGACAGGCTTGTTTCGAGTCATTTGGCTGGGTGACGATGTGGTTTTCAGCCCCCACGTTCCCGAGGCGCAGACAGCCTGCCAGTTGTTACGCGACCACCTTGCCGAATCATCGGCGGTCCAGGTCGAAGTGATCAATGCGGGAACGCCGGATTACTGCCCACTTCTCAGCTATCTCCAGCTGCGCCACAGCCTACTCAATCTCGAGCCTGATCTCGTGATCATCAATTACGACATGACGGATGTCTCGGATGATCACGAAGTCCGTTGGCAGGTCAACTCCGACACTTATGGCCTTCCGACTGCGTGCACACATCCCGACCTGGAACTCCCGAAGCCGATGATTCGGGGAACGTCCGCGTTCGACGCACTTTTGTTGCCAAAGTGGGGCCGACAGCTGTTGAATGGCTTTCTGGCCGAACAGACATCCAGGGGGGCTGGTGGCTCCATCGATTTTCCTCGCTCAAAATACGCGTGGCTGGCGGAGACTCCACCGCCGGATTGGGAGGAGCCAATTCAGCAGAGTTTTTCCCCTTTGCTGCTGCTGAACCAGATACTTTCTCTCCGCAAGATCCCGCTCATCGTGACGGCGGTCCCGGCCCCCTGGCAGGTCTCGCCGCAGGCCACCGCGGAAGGGCAGGTCCGGGAGAGGGCTGGAGTGCCTCGGAACGGAGTCTTTCTGAGTACTCGTCCGTTCGAACAGCTTGGCGAGTACTGCTCCACGAATCGAATCGAGTTTTGTGATGTTTCTGAAAGTTTTCGGGGCCATCCGGACGGCGCGATTCTCTACCTGAAGTCGGTTGCTGAGTTGTCTCCGGCAGGACATGAACTGCTGGCCGAGGAGTTAGCCGCCTACTGGGCCGAACGCCCCAATGGGAATCGCCCGTTGCCGTTGCGCCTGACCGGCGAGAATGCCGCCTCAGCCAGGCACGAATCGCGGTGACACCAGGTCTCCCTGTTCACCCGCTTGCCCGCCAAAAAAGGGGTCAGGCTACTTTTCTGGGTGTCCCCTTTATTGAAAAACCAGAATGACCCCTT
>CAIUHT010000349.1 GCA_903898975.1 uncultured Planctomycetaceae bacterium | reverse complement strand
GGTTGGTAAACAGTGGAACTCCCTGGGCGTTGAGAGCGTCCTTGCGGGCAGAGACTTCCATCACGACCATTCCATCGGGGCTGACGCGGGGAATGACCTCGAGAATGATGCCGACGTTGCGGGCCTGCACCAGCGGGGTCGCGTTGCCGGTGGTCTGGTTGACCGTGAAGCTGTTGACGCGGGGGACTTCCTGCCCGACCTGGATGGTGGCGAGCTGGTTGTCGAGGGCCTGGACCTGCGGCCGGCTGAGGACGTCGATGCGGTGGCGGGCGGCGAGGGCCCGCAGCAGCACGCTGACACTTTCCGACCCGGCCGACAGCACCAGCCCGCCGTAACCCAGGTCACCATTCACCCGGCCAACCGCGAAGTTGCTGAGTCCCTGGGTACCCAGCCGGCTGGTGTTGAGGTTGGGCGAGGTGTTGTTGCCCAGCTGCTGGTTGTTGAACAGGTAGCCCGGAGTGGCACTCTGCGAGATGATGGTCTGGGTGGTGGTCTGGACGCCGTTGGGGCTGGTGTTGGTGATGGGAATCTGCACCAGTTCGGTGACAGCCGAGCGGTCGAACAGGATGGAATCCTGCAGGCCGAGTTCGACGCCCCATTCGTCATTGCTGCTGAGTTCGACCTCGACGAGCAGGGCCTGGATGATGACCTGCTTGGGCACCTGGTCGAGATCCTGGATGATCTGGATGATGTCGTCGAAGTAGCGGGGGGTGGCACTGATCAGCAGCTTGTTGCCGACCGGTTCGGGGACGACCACGACTTCGCGATCGAACTGGTCGAAGGCACTGACGAGGGCGGGATCCTGCTGTTCGATCTGGCGGCGAGAGGTGAGGAACTGCTGGATGGCGAGGGCAACGTCGGCGGCGGGGGTGTTCCGCAGCGAGTAGACCCGGTTCTGCCGCTGGCGAACGTCGCTGGAATCGAGCGACAACAGCACGGCATGGACCACGTTGAGCGCCTCGGCCCCGCCGATCGCGATGATGCTGTTGGTGCGGGAGTCGACTTCAAACCGCAGGGGAATGAGGGTGCTGCTGGCATCGTCGGTCCCGGCGAGCTGCAGGCCGAGCGCCTGGCGGGCGGCCCCCAGGGCTCCGCCCCGCTGCTGCTGACTCTGGCCCGAGAAGAGCCCTTCCAGCAGCAGCACCATGCCGCTGGCATCGGCGTTCTGCAGGGGGAAGACCTTGATCTCGGCGACGGCGGCCGAGGGCTGATCAAGCCGCTCGATGAGCGACTCGATCATGGGGATGCTCTCGGGGGGAGCGGTGACGACGATGCTGTTGGTGCGGGCATCGGGGCTGATGCGGATGTCGGAGATGATTCCCGAGCGGATCGCCCGTTCGACCCCGCCGTTGGCGTCGAGGAACTCGAGGATCGAGCTCTTCACGTCACGCAGGTCTTCGTTCTGAATCTGCTGGTTGGCACCGCCGCCGCCGGCTCCACCAAAGCCCCCCTGCCCTCCCGCCTGCGAGGCACTGGCTCGGGCGGGGGTGAGGATGCTGAGCAGCGCCTGCTGCAGGGTGGCGGCCAGTTCGTCGGCGGTGGCGTTCTCGAGGGGGTAGATCTTGAGCTGGTTTACGACGGACGACTCGGGCGAGTCGAGGTCCTTGATCAGGGCGGCGACTTCCGCCAGATCACGGGCCCGGGCCTGGATGATCACCGAGTTGGTCCGCGAGTCGGGGACGACCACGACGCGGGGAGTCAGCACGGCGGTGCTGTTCTGATTGTTGGCGTTCGCCCCACCAGCCTGGCCGGGAGTCGGCCGATCGGAGGGATACATCTCGCGGATGGTGTCGACTACCTGGGAGGGGACAGCGTGCTTCAGGCGGAAGACCTTGTATTCGGTCTGGGGGTCGCTGGGCTGGTCGAGTTCCTCGAGCAGTTCAAGAATCGCGTCGAGGTCGGCCTGGGGGGCGACAATGAGGAGAGCGTTCGGGCGGGCGACCGGGAAGATCGCCACGCTGGAAGTCGCCGTCCCAGTCGCACCGCGGGTCTGGCGGGTTGGGCTGATGCGGTCATAGACCGAGGTGAGCAGGGTCGCCAGCGCCTCGCTGTTGAGGTGCTCGACCACCGCCATCCGGACCTGCGGGGCACTCGCCTCGCTCATCTTTTCGATTTCTTTGAGGATTCCCATGACGGTCTCGACGTCCTGCTCATTCCCCTTGAGGATGAACAGGTTGAGATCGGGAACCGCCTCGATCGACACTTCGCCCTTCAGGCTTCCCTGGAGAGCCTGGGGAAGGGGCATTCCCGCACCGCTGCCGACGCGGGGGGCCTTGCCCGCCGGTTGCTCTCCCGCGGCATCGTCGGCTGGCTGGCGGGGAGCGGCCCCGCGGGGGTTCTTGGCAGGGGGAGCGGCGGGACGCTCTTCGTCACCCTCCTCGGCCTGGGCCTGCAGACGGGTGGCGAGGGCCAACCGGTCGAGTTCGCCCTGCAGCGACCGTGCCAGCGGGTTGGTCGCCTTCTTCGAGGGGACAGCACGAATCGCACCGTTCTCGCCGGGGGGGAGTTTGTCGAACGCCTTGACCAGCGTTTCAACAGCGCGGGTCTCCCGCTCGGTTGCCTCGACCACCAGCGTATTCCGCTCGACATCGACACCGATCCGGAAGCGGGTCTTGGGGCGGGCTCCCTCGCCTTCATCAGCACCGGTCAGCACGGCGAAACCTTCGAGGCCGCCGGGGCCCCGGTCCAGTCGCCGGGTGTTTCCGCGGAAGGCCCGCAGCAGCAGTTTCTCGATGCTGCCGGCATCGCGTGCCTTGAGGCGGATTTCGGTTTCGATCAGTTCGTCCGCGGAAGCCTCTTCGCGGGGGGCCCGTCGGGCTGCGGGGCGGGCGGTTTCGGCCTGTTCTTCTTCGCCACCCGCCTGGCGGACGTTCCGGGACGACCGGGCGGGCAACCGCCGGGGGGTCTCGTCGGCGTCATCGGCGTCCACATCGCGACTGGCGGCCTGGCGGGGCCAGACCTGCTCGGCGTCGGCGGGAAG
>CAIUHT010000348.1 GCA_903898975.1 uncultured Planctomycetaceae bacterium | reverse complement strand
GGCGGGGGACGTGGGGAGCGTAGGGGCGGTGTGCGGCGCAGTGGCCGCAGTCGCCGCAGTCGCCGCAGTGGCCACGGTCGGCGAGTGCGCTGCGTGGCCGACTGCCGGCGGAGAGGTCGAAGTCGAGACGGCAGAGGGGCCGCCCGTGGGCGTGGAAGCGTTGAGGAGTTGTTTCAGGCGGGCGGTGTAATCGGCGGCGAGCGGGGCGAACGGGGCGGGGTCCCAGTTTGGGCTGCGGGTCGCGGTTGAGCACTGCGCCAGCAGGTCCACTCCCTTCAGCAGCGCGTCGATGTGCGCGGGGGCCAGTTGCAGTGTCTTCCGCTGGGCGGCGACGAAACAGTCTTCGAGGGCGTGCGAAATCTCCGCGGCGGGAGTCATCTGCACAATCCGCGCCGCCCCCTTGATCGAGTGCGACGCCCGCATCAGCCGCTCGAGCGTCGACTCATCGGCCGGCGCCTGTTCGAGCGCCAGCAGCCCGGCGGTCAACGTCTCGGAGTGCAGTTCGACCTCGGTGCGAAACAGCTCCAGCAGCGTGTTGTCGATCGGGGGGGTCATGGCGGCAGTCGGGAGACAGGAAACGGAAGACGGGAGGCGACAGACGGGGTGGCCGGTCGGCGGTCGGCGGGACACTGGTCCCCACGGTGCGAGTGCCCCCCGGCACCGGGGCCGGGCAATCGTTGCTACCGATTCTCCCTTCAGTGTGTGTTAAGACAACAGGGTCCCGGCGACTTTTCCTCACTGGACAGTGGCGCTTTCAGGGGTCAGAGTTGGGATTGCTCCGGATTTGCCGGGGGTGGTGTTCTGGTGTCCCCCGGCACGGGAGAGTGGTGAATGACAGGGACTGAGGTGAGTCTGTCGGTACCCCGCAGTCGCGACCCCGTGGTCCTGCTGGTCGATGATCAGCCCATTGTCGCCGAACTGGTGCGACAGATGCTGAGCGACCATCCCGAGATCAGCCTGCACTACTGCGCCGATCCCTTCCAGGCCCTCAACGTCGCCAACCAGCTGAATCCCACGGTCATCCTGCAAGACCTCGTCATGCCCGACATCGATGGGCTGACGCTGGTGAAGTTCTTCCGCGCCAACGCCGCGACACGCGAGACCCCCCTCGTCGTCATGTCGAGCACCGAAGAGGCCGGAACCAAGGCCGAGGCGTTTCGCCTTGGGGCCAATGACTACCTGGTGAAGCCCCCCAATCGCCTCGAACTCATCGCCCGCCTGCAATACCACCACCGCAGTTGTGTGAACCAGTGGGAACGCCGCGAGTTGCTGCAGCAACTGGCGGCGAAAGAGCAGCGACTGTCGGCCGAAATGGCGGCAGGACGCAAGTACGTCGAATCACTGCTCCCCCCCTTCCTCACCTCTCCCGTCGCGGTTCACTGGCGGTTTGAGCCCAGTGAGCAACTGGGGGGCGACATGCTGGGATACTTTCCCGTCGATGACGACCACCTGGCCCTGTACCTGCTCGATGTGACGGGGCATGGACTGGGGTCGGCCCTGCTGGGGGTCACCGTCTCGAACCTGCTGCGGGCCCGCTCGCTCCCCGAGACCGATTTCCTCCGCCCCGCGCAGGTCCTGGCGACCCTGGGCCGGACTTTCCAGATGGAAGATCACGGCGATCGCTTCTTCACCCTGTGGTACGGAGTCTTTCAGCACTCCACCCGCCGACTCTGCTGGTCCGGGGCCGGGCACCCCCAAGCACTGCTCTTCGCGGAGGGGCTGAACCCCCCGCTCGAACTCGGTTCCCAAAACCCCGCGATTGGGATGTTCGCCATCGACGACTGGGAGCAGGAAGAAATCGAAGTTCCCCCCCACTCACGCCTGCTCATCTACAGCGATGGAGCCTTCGAGATTCACCGACCCGATGGGACGGAATGGACGTTCGCCGAGTTCGTGGAATTCGTCTCCCGCCCGGACTCTCCCGACCGCCCGCTGCTGGACCAATTGGTCGATCATTGCCGCCTCCTCAAGGGTGGACCGGTGCTCGACGACGATCTCTCGCTCCTCGAAGTGCGCCTGTAAGAACTCGCGCCGTGGCGGCGGGTTCCCTCCCGCCGCGGCCGCTTGGACAACTCGACCTGAGACCCCCGCGCGCCTCCTGCGTCGTAGAGCCTCCCGCCAGGCGCCCGCCCGCACACGCTCTCCAGCTGCCGAACCCACCGGGCCGGCCAGCCGCGCTCGCCGGGCATGACCCCCACCCCGGGGGCCGACTACAATCGAGCCTTCCTGCTCCACGTCACGGGAGCCTGGGCACGTCTGTCCGGCGTGGTCACGTTCTCTGTTTCCCCGGGGTCTTGGCATGACGTTCCCCGCAGACCGGCTCCTGCCGCCCAGCGGTTTCCCCCCCTCTCGCGAGGTGCCGGGCTGCCACGCGACGGGCGTTCCAGGAACACCCTCGCACCGCGTGCTCACTTCCCACTCGCTCCGCCGCGACCCAACACCAGGTCGCCTGCGGTCCTGGGTCGGAATGGTCTGCTTCGGCATCGCCGTGCTGGGTGCGGTTGAAAGG
>CAIUHT010000347.1 GCA_903898975.1 uncultured Planctomycetaceae bacterium | reverse complement strand
CTCTTCAGGTGTGTTGGCTTGACTCCTCCAGGGACGGAGTGCCATCCGTGAAGAAACAGAATTCGCATCGTCGTACCTGGTGTTGGCGTAAGAACCGGCTGGGGAATCCGTTGGTCGATCCGGGAGAGGTAGTTTCGGCATGAGCCAGTCGAACATCGCGCCCCCCGCGGAGGTTGTCTCTGTGCGTGGTTCGATCTTGCGCGTTGGCCGACACGCTCTCCGCCGTGAGGCTGGATTTGAGATTTGTACGGGTCAACAGGCGACTCGTAGCTCAAGGCCGACTTGGTGGGACGTTAAGCAGGGGGCGGTCAGTGGTCCCTCGTGCAGAGTCTCCGATTCCTTGAATCGCCCTGCTGGCGCTCCAGCGCGTCTTGGGGCAGGCATCCGGGACAGGACTGGTTCGGCTGGTCGTAACGGCAAGTGCACGTCAGCGGACTCTTTTGAGCGGTGGAGCATTCAAGGGATCGCCCGTTTGGCCAGTTTTCGCCCCAGTTGCAGGAGCTTCACATCCGGATCCACCACCACCTCTTTCGGAACCTCCGCACTTGTCAGGCGCCAGGTCACCGTTTCGCCCGGCCCCACCTCGACCGTTTGTATCGACCCTGGCTTGCGAGTTTCGTCGTCAGAATTCGCGTCCTCCGGCCGGTCCGCCGCTGGATCGGGCTTTTCGGCCGCAGTCCCCCCCCCAGCGTCCCCGGCCTGAGTCGCAACAGACCCTGGCCCTGGTTTCTCTTCAGAGAACTCCAGTGCCACATCCACGGCGACCCTCCCGGTTCCGATGTTGGTGATCTTGCCTGTCACCACCTGCCGACCCTCCTCATCCGTCTCCCGTTGCACGTCGTCCAGTTGAAACTCGGGCAGAACCTTTCCGAGCAGCCATTGAGAGACGAACTCATCAAATGCGGCAGGGTCTTCCGCATGCGGGCGCAGTGTCTCGACAAGATCCTCGATCAATGGAAAATCGGGACCCCGCTTGAAGCGTTCGATGAAGTCCCTCAACCCCGCCAGCATGCGCTCGCGACCCATCTGCTCCAGCAGCATCACAAACACCCAGCCACCGCGGTTGTAGACCAGGGTGCCGTCTCCCGGGCGCGAACCATCCACCTTATGCAGCGGTCGTTCCCGGTCCGGATTTCGCTCTTGCACGTATTCAAGCTCGAATTTCCTCAGGAGTGCCCGGCGTGCCTTGGGTCCCCGCACCTGCTCGATCAGCAGGGCCGCCGAAAAGTTCGCCATCCCCTCCGAGAGCACATTCCCTCCCGGACCCTTTCCTGGCGTCAGAATGTTGCCCCACCACTGGTGGGCCGCTTCGTGGGCCACGATGAAATCGACGGTGTCGGCGTCGCCCGGTGCCGACTTGTGGGCCAGGAAACCAATCGACTCACTGAACGTAATGTTGCCCGGAAATCCCTGCGCGTACGACGACAGCCCCGGAAACTCCGTCAGTCGCAAGGACTGCCAGGGATAGGGGTGGAACCAGGCCCCGTAATGCTCGCGGGCGGCGTCCAGCATCTCGGCCATCTGGGCGGCGTGAAAGGCATGGTCCCGGTCATGAAAGACCGTTGACTGCTGGCCCGCCGTCGAAACCAGCGTGGCGGGTCCCCCCACAATATTGAAGAACCGCACAGGCTCGGTGGTCTTCCATGTTCGGGACTGTCGGCCATTCTCGTCCGTGGCGGGCCCCGGCTCGCCCACGCTGTTGAGTGTCCAACCTTCGGGGGCGGTGATTGTCAGTTCTACATCAGTCCCCCATGCGGGGCCAAACTCTGGATCGACCCGCCGCTGGTAGTGCTGGTCGGGATATTCCCGCGCTTCAGGCTGATCTTTTGCCTCAAGTCCTACCCCCTCGTTGAATCCAATCAGCGGCAACCACGACCCCTGAAAACTGGTCAACACAACGCCCGATGGCAGCACAAACTCTCCGGCTGCCGCGGCCCCTTTGGACCAGCCCATGGGGAAGGTCCCCTCCAATTCGAATCCGATTCGGCTGGTCGCGTCGGGGGCCAGGGGGGTGGCGGCACGTACCACCATCAGGCCCGAGCGATTCTCGATCGACGGACGCCCTTGCCGTTCGATCGGCTTCACCGGTGTCAACGCGACGCCGTCAATCGTCCACGAAGTCACCGCCAGGTGCGGTGCGATCGAGAGGGGCAAAGCGTCCATCGGGTTCTCGCTGCGGTTCCGCAGCACGTACTCCCCCTTGACCCGCAACTTGCGCGTCTCTGGGAACAGATCGATGGTCGCAGTGACCCGATCGAGTGCGGGGACTGGCTGATCCTTCCATGTCGAGACGTTCTGTTTCCAGTAGTCCTTCGCCTGCCGACGCACAGGCCCACCGTCGGGTCCCCGACGCATCGCGGCCAGCATCGTCCCGGCAATCAGCAGTGCCGGGATCGAGAGAGCGAGGATTGGCAGAGACGCGCGGAGAAGTGGCCGGGGACTGCACCGGTCGGCGAGACCCCGGGCATCGGGAATCCGCCTTGGGTAGACCCGCAGTGCTAGCGCGACCAGCACCGTCGCCACGCAGAGCATCAGGGCCCGATTCCAGCGGATTTCGTTCCACGCCAGTCCCAGTCGATCCAGCTCCGACCACTGCACTCCACTCCACATGTGCCAGCGGGTGGCCCAATTCAGGTAGCCCCATTGGTTCGCCAGACCTGTCGCAACCAAGGCGGCCAGGCACAGGGCGTACGTCACATAGCGGTTCAGCGTCAGGGAATAGACGAGAGTCACAAACGCCGACCAGACAATCAGCGTGGGGGCCAGCAGCAGGCCCCAAATTAACACGAAGACACCCGGCTGCAGGCCGAACCAGACCCCTGTCGTCGCCCATTGGTAAAGCATCAGCAGTACCGCACCCAGGAACGCTCCCAGCGCAATCAGCACAGCCAGGGCGCCGTTCGCCAGCACTTTTCCAGTCAGGATCGCCGCGGTGGAGGCGGCGGACGAGTGCACCAGTCCCGACAGACCGTGCCGCTGTTCCCGGATCAGCCCCTCGACTGAGTAGAACAGGATCAGCAGGATCAGCAGGAGTGTCAGTGTATTGAAGCCCCCGGCGGCCAGTGATCCGGGGGTGGCCAGCACGAATGTTTCGAAGGGCCCCAGTCGGAACGCCCCCAGTGTCGCCACCTGCATCACAATCAGCGGGCCAAAGATCCAGATTCCGGGCGATCGGATCAGCGAGCGGAGTTCCAGCGCCAGGATCGCCCACGTTGTTCCCCAGAAGCCGGGACGATACCGCTGACTGGTCGGCAGGGGACGCGGCGACCAGCCGTCGACCGCCAGCGGGGCGGGGGCGCTCGCCGGTAATGACGCCAGGTCGATCTGCGGCGAAGTCCCTCGTACGCGACGCCCCACCAGTCGGCCCGACAGTGGGACCAGCAACAGCCCCAATAACGCGAACATCACCCGACTTGCGAGCATCGGTCCTTCGGGAACCGTAGACGCCGTGTTCAGGTAGTCTGCCCCCCGGGGTTCCTTGAGAAATCTCACCAGAAACCAGCGGACGCCTGCCGGGTCGCCCCATTGCAACAACTGGTCGATCCAGCGGGGTAACCACGCCGGGCTGTAATCCCACAGGAACAGTGCTCCGCCAATCACCAGCAGCGTAGGGACCGCAAACACAAGCACTGCCTGTCGGGTGAGGGTGCCCAGGAACAGCGCTGCTCCCGCGGTGAACAGCACCAGCGGCAAGGTGTAGATCAGCAGGGGGCGCAGATAGTTGCTCAGTTGGAATGGGCCGAGGACTTCGGGGTTATCCCGTGGATACCACTCGACCAGCAGCATCTGCAGCACGGCGTAGAGACTCAAGACTCCCAGCAGTGGCAGCAGCGCCCCCAAGAAGCGGCCGATCGCGTATTCCTGGGGTGACAGCGGCGTTGATAACAGGACCCGGTCGAGCTTGCGGTCCTCGTCGGCCGCCAATGACATCCCACACTGCACAGAAACGAAAAACGGCACAATCATCGCCAGGAAAACCAGGTTCAGAAATCCGAGACTCGTCTCGGAATTGACCCAGCTTTTCTTCCCCCCGAT
>CAIUHT010000346.1 GCA_903898975.1 uncultured Planctomycetaceae bacterium | reverse complement strand
GAGCTGGTCCAGCAGGCGATCTTGCTCGGCCGCGCCATATTTCCCCTTCAAAACCACCTTGACCAGCGGGACCGGGCTGGTCTCTGCGGACTCGGCCGGTCCCTCTTCCGCCCCGGGAGACTCGGTCCCTGTCTCCTCGGGGGACGACCCGCTGTCGAGGCTCGACAGGCTGGCGACAATTGTCAGCACGTTCTGCACCCCCTGGGCCCAGGCAAAGTCGAATTTTTCTTTCGCCTCCGCCTGCTCCAGCCGACCAAGCCATTCTTCGGTCGCCGCCAGCACCGACTCCCATTGCGGCCGGTTCGCCGCCAGGGTCTCGGCGTTCAAAAATGCGCCCAACCGGGCCTGTGCCTGCCCCATCCCCTCGATCCACCCCTCGGCGAGATCGCGGGGAATCCACTTCCCTTCGACCCGCACGTACTCGACGGGGACCGGGTCGCCGCCCGGGGTCGAAAGTTGCACCGTCGCCTCGTCTCCCGCACGTTCCGCCGACTGCACCTGCACATCGCTCAGCACGGCGAGCGTCTGCGCCAAGGAGTCGCCGGGCAGGCGGCGGGCAAACACTTCCACCTGCCCCAGCACCGTCGCCCCCACGCGATCGCACCAGTCCCCAAGATCGACTGTCTTCAGGCGATTGGCATCGCCCAGTTCCGAGCTGGCCAGCAGGTCGAGACAGTCGGCAAGCCCGTTCAGGTCGGTCGCGGTGAGTGGTTGGGGGGCGTTGGGATTGCTGGGGGTGTTCCCGGCGGGCTGCAGCATCCAGTCACCGCGCTCGCGCATCAGCTTGGCCAGCCGGGGGGGAATGGCCCACGCCCGCTTCCACAGCGTCGGGTCCATCCGCTCCCCAACCTGGCGGGTGATCCGCTGCAGGTCCGACTGGTAACCAGCGGGGAGAAAATCCCAGACGGCGCGGAGGCGGCGTTTCTCGAGCCCCTGCAGCACCTGCCGGACGGCTGCCGCCGGGTCTCCCGCCGCCACGGTCGGTTTGGCGGCGGCCCCCACCTGTGCTGGAGAGCCACCCTCCGTCGTGGCGGTGCCAGTCGCTGCGGTGCCAGTCGCTGAAGGTGAGCCAGCTGTCGGGGCGGGGGTTCGATTGCAGCCCGCGATGAGCATGAAGGCCCAGACGACTGTCGCTGCCCGCCAGAATTGCCCCGCCATGGTTTCGCACCTCGTTCCACACAGACGACCTGTCATTTCCGAGCCCGGTTCTAGCACAGTTTTGCGGTCCAAGTCTGCGCCAGTTGGGATGGGACAACCCCCCCCGGGGCCCGAGGTTTTCCCTTGGGGCGGGGGAATTTCCGGCCTCTCGGGAGGGCGTCTACAATACGCTCAACCCGGGCGATTTCCGCCATGGGCGGATCTGTTGAAAGGTCGAGCATGTCGGTGGTTTCTCGCGCGCTCTCTTCCCGTGGCCTAAGCTCGCTTGCGAGTGGCCCGGTGGGTTGGCTGTTGCTCGCGGCGTGCCTGGGGCTGGCGGGCTGCCCGGCCACACCCCCACCTCAGTCGGTGCAGGTCGAGACCCTCCCCTACGCCGGCACGCAGTCCCGTTTGCTGGTCCCCGAGGGAACGCCCCTGTTGCAGCAATGGCAGGTCCCGTTGAGTGAATGGTCCACCCAAACGGGGGGCGAGGCGACCTTGGTCGAACGCCCCAGCGGGGATCTGGAAAGACTCTCTCCCCCGGCGGGCGACGCCCCGGCGGAACTGGCGATCCTGTCTTACGCCGAGTTGCCCGAGGTAGCCCAGCGCCTGACGTTGCAGGTCCTTCCGAACGAGGCGCTGGCCGACGAGGGAGGGCTGGCATGGTCCGACCTCATGCCCGGCGTGCGCGAACGGCTGGCGGCCCCGCGGCGCAAACCGCTGCTGCTGCCCCTGTCGGCACCGGTGTATGTCTGCTACGTGCGGGCCGACCTGCTGCAGAAGGCGGGGCGTCGACCGCCCCAGACCTGGGCGGAGTACCAAGCCTTGGTCGAGCAATTGTCCGACTGGGCCCCGGGGCTGACGGCGTACGAGCCGTGGGGTGCCGACTCGCGGGCCACGCTGTTCCTGGCGAAGGCGCTGGCGCATGCCAAGCACCCCGAGAATTACTCGGTCTTCGTCGACCTCGAAACCCTGGAACCGCTGATCGCCGGTCCGCCGTTCGTGAGGGCATGGGAAGAGTGCCGGGCGGTGGCGCGGCGGTTGCCTGCTGAAGCCTGGCAGGCGGGGCCGTTCGCGGCACGACGCGAGGTGCTGGAGGGACGAGCGGCCATGGCGCTGGCGTACGAACCGACGGGAGGCGAGCAGCGGGCCGACGCCGCCGAGTGGCTGGCCCAGCGGGTGCCCGACATCGAACTCGAGATGGTTCCGTTGCCGGGGGTGATCGAGGTCTGGAATCCGCAGCGTCGTCAATGGGAGGGGGGAGGCGGCCGCCGGGGAACGACGACGGTTCAACGAGCCGACCTGACCGCCTTCGAGGGGGCGTGCGTGTGCGGATTTGCGGTCTCTGGTCGCAACGAGCGGCACTGGGCCCCGGCGTGGAACCTGGTGGCGAGCCTGGCGGGGCCCGATTACCTGTCGCGGCTCCCACCGGGGTTCGCCGGGGTCACGCGTCGATCGCAGTTGGCCGACTCAACGCAGGTCTGCGGTCCGGAGTTGCAGTCGCTGGAGTCGGCCCGGTATCTGGCCAGCCTGGCGACGGTTCTGGAGGGGTCGCAACTGGTTTACGAACTCCCCTTTCCGCGGCGCGGGGAGTTTCGCGAGCTGCTGGCAAATGCCCTGAAAGAGGGGTTGGTGAGCGAGCAGGATCCCGCGACTGCCTTGGGCGAGGTGGCGACCGGCTGGAGTCGGCTGATTGACGAGATCGGGCGCGAGAACTTCCGCCGGGCGTACCGTCAGATCCTCGGCCTGGGCGAGCGGCTGACCGCCACTCCGTGACCGCGGCTCCCGTGAACGCGGCTGCTTGCCCTGAACCTGGCAGCCGCAAATCGGTGACCGCGAATCGGGAACGGTGGTCGCGGCCTGTTACTTCCCCGTGGGCTTCTTGGCCGAGTTCGGTCGGTCACCCAGGGTGGCCCCGTCGCCCTCCTTGGGTGTCTCGGCCGACTGCTTGGTGGGGGACCTGGTTTTCGGTTTGCTCCGCTCGGTCTGTGTGGGGGCGGCGACGGCGGTGGTTAGCTTGCGGCGATCGAACGGCTTGCCCACGGCGTCGGCCCACGCATCGCGCTGTTCGCGGGTGAGCAGATCGTTCAACTGGCGGTCGCGATCGGCTTCGACATTGGCGATCCGCCGCTGCATCTCGCCATAGCCACCGCGTTCAATGCCCCCTCCGGCGAAGGGGGTATTGGCGGCTTCACTGATGCGGGTCTGGGCTTCGGAGATGGTGGTCCGAATCCGGTTGATCTGCTGGTTCGAGAGCTTGAGCACCTCGATCAACTCGGGTTCCTGCAGGGCCATCGGTCCCATCAGTTGCCAGTGAATCTCCCTCAACCGGCTGATCTGAGACTCGGTGAGCACTTCCTTGAGGCGGGGGAGATAGGCGGTGTTGAGTTGTGTCCGCAGTCGCTCGACTCGGGTACTCAGCCGGCGCCGTTCGGCCGGATCGGTGTCCCCAGTCTCGGTTTTCTGGTTGTTCAACTCGGTCTGCAGTTCGGTCTGAAAGTCCTCGCTCATCGCGGCGGCCAACCGCTCGAGGAGTTCGCCCTGGCTCAGGTCCTGGTTCGGGGTGGGTTCGGTGGCGACTCCCAGTTCCTGCTGGATGACCGGGATGCCAGCGAGGCTGACCATTCCGGGCGAGAGCTTGCCCACTCGCAGGCTCTTGGTCCCCTCGGACTTGGTTTGGGCCCAGGCCCGTGTGAGCAGTTCCCCGCCGAGAACTCCGCCAAAGAACAACCCGGCGAACGCCGCGGTGCAGATCGCAGTGCCGCGGAATCGACGGGGCGCTGGCCAGGAACGGAATGAGTGCATCGGGGAAGGGCTCTGGGACGCGAAAGGGGAAAAGGGTACGCGAGGGGGCATCCTGCCATGGCTCCGCCGGCGTTCGAAACGCTGGGCGGAATCAGGAGACGCGCGGGCAGCTGGAGCCGCCTGAAGTCACCCGCAGCCACTTTCACACTAACGCCCCCGGGTCGGACCGGCAATTCTCCGTGTCTCGAGAACAGGGGGCGCCAAACCACTGCCCCGGGGCACGGGAGCACCGGATCTATGGGGAAGGCGTCAGTGGGCCGCTGAGTGACAACTGTGGCGCGGTCCGCCACGCGGGGATTCAGCGAGTCTCCGGGATGGTCAGCGGTCGGAGGTTGGCGGTTGGAATGGCACGCTGACCACGACTTTTTCCTCTACGCACGCTCGCTCCGCTGGCTTGGCGATGGCGATCCGGTTTTGATGCCGGTTGGCACCGCCCGCGTAGAAGAGAGCCGTTCGGTCCAGCGGGCCCCGGGATGCAGACCGCAGGCCCG
>CAIUHT010000345.1 GCA_903898975.1 uncultured Planctomycetaceae bacterium | reverse complement strand
GGGCCAACTCAGTGGTGGTTGGCCGCGGGGTCGAGACACCACAGACTGCCCCGTTGGGCACGAGTCGAACAATTACTTCTGCGACGCCCGGCGGCGCGTTCGCGACTGACAGCAGGGGCAATAGAACGTCGCCCGTTGAGCCTGCACGATGCGGACGACAGGAGTTTCGCAGACTGGGCAGGGCTCCCCCTCCCGGTCGTAAACGCGATGGGCGTTCTGATAGCCGCCAGACTGATTCAGGGCATTCCGATATGTCCCATCCGACAGGGTCGATCCCTCGTACCGGATTGCTTCCAGCAGCACTTCACTGCAGGCGGCTTGCAGGCGGTCGCGTTGACTGGCGGTCAGGCGACAGGCGCTGGTGAGGGGCGAGATCCCCGCGCGAAACAGCATCTCGCTGGCATACAGGTTGCCAATCCCCGCCACCAGCTTCTGGTCGAGCAAGGCGACCTTGATGGGCCGCGCGGTCCGCCCGCAGATCTCCCGCCAGTGGTCCGCTGTCAGTTCGAGGGCATCGGGACCCAGCTTGTGCGGGCCAATTGCCCGCTCCAGGCCCGCGGGGTTCAGCAGGCTGATCGTTCCCAGCCCCCGGCGGTCCCAGAACCAGAGCGAGCGGGACTCGCCACCATGACGCAGCTGCCAGACGACTCTCAGGTGGCCCACGTCGGGTGGGTCGGCGAGCAGCATCAGCCCCGTCATCCGTGGCTCGATGACGAACGTCCAGCCATGGTCGAGTTCCAGCAGTACCCGCTTCGCTCGCCGCCGCACCGAGACGATGGTGTGCCCGACGCACAGCGCGGCCTGTCGGTCGAGCGTGGGGCGGACCGTGAGTGGCCGACAGGTGTTCGGACACGCCTCGTACCCGACGATCAGGCTCCCCGCGACCGCCTGGCGGATTCCCCGCACCATCGTCTCAACCTCGGGCAGTTCAGGCATGGGCAACGCTGCGGGCGAGGGGGACAGTCACGCCGAAAGCCTGGGGGCGAGGAAACGGAGAGGCGACATGACCTCGCCGCACGGCTGCCGTAGTTTTCCTTCCGGGTACCGGGCGGGGGACTCGCAGGATCTCCTGTGTCCCGAAGGAATCGAGACCGTGTCAACCGCTCTGCTCACAGATGGTGCGGTTCAGCCACCTTGCGGCGCAGGCAGGGGGCCGCACGGCGAGAGTGGGGACCAACCGTTCAACCCGCCAGCAGTCGTTGCTCGAGGGCCTGGACCAGGTCGGCGACTCCCCACTGCGAGATCGCGACCTGCACCCGGGCGTTGTCGGCGACCGCCTGCTGCATCCGTTTTTCGGCCGACATCACAGTCGCATGATTGCGGCCGCCAAAGTAGGCCCCAATCTCGGCATATGCCGCCCGGGTATGCCGGCGGGCCAGGTACATCGCCAGCATCCGGGGCTCGGCGACAGTGCGGGTCCGGCGTTCGGAACGGAGATCTTCCACCGAGACCCCGAAGGTCTCGCAGATCACCCGTTCGATGTCGGGCAGACGCACCACCCGCACGCAGTCACGCTCGATCTCGGCGACCACTTGCCGGACAAGGCCAGGGGGGACTGGCTGATCGGGAATGCGGTGCAGATTCCGCAGCGTGTGCAACAGCCCTTCGATTTCCCGCACCGAGGTGCAGGAACTCGCAGCGAGCAGCCGGGCCGATTCCGGGACAAGCCGGAGGGCCAGCAGACCGGCCTTCCGGACCACGATCTGTTCGCGGGTGTCGCGATCGGGTTGCTCGACCCGGCACAAGACGCCCGAGAGGAATCGGGTCTGCAATTCGGGACGGGTGCGAGAGAGCAGGCGAGGATGACGGTCGGCGGCGAGCACAAATCGCCGCCCCGTCGATTCGAGCTGCTGAAGCGTATGCAGGAACTCTTCCTGCACGCGTGGCTTGCCGTCGAGAAAGTCGACATCGTCGACCAGCAGCACATCGACCCCGCGCAGCTTGGCGCGGAACGAAGGGAGTTCGTGGCTGCGGAGCGCGGTGGTGAAGAGATTGGTGAATTGCTCGGCGGTCACCAGCAGGGGCTGTGGGCCACCGGGATGACGCCGCAGCTCGGTGACGATCCCTTCGAGCAGGTGGGTCTTGCCCGTCCCTGTGCCGCCAAAGAGATAGAGGGCATGCCCGGCAGGTCCGGAGTGTGTGAACGCCTTGGTCGCGGCGAGGGCGGCGGCGGCGTGGGGCCCGGCGACGAAATCTTCGAGGCGGCCCAGCCGACGGGGGACTGCGAGGGGCCCCGAGGCCTGTGTCCCCGCCGCGTGTGACGACAAGCCTGCGGCACTTCGATCGGAAACGGGGGAAGTCGCGGTCCTGCTCCCGGCGCCGACCAT
>CAIUHT010000344.1 GCA_903898975.1 uncultured Planctomycetaceae bacterium | reverse complement strand
TTCGCGACAGCACCCTCGGAGACGCATTCGTTGATTGTTGCGAGGTCGGTCATTTGGTGTTCGGTCCGCTCTCCGTCTTATCGGTCCGCTCTCCTCTTTAACGCGGCAACTGTTGGGGCCGTGCCTGGCGGATCACTGGCGACCGATCGAGGCGCCGAGTTCTGGATCGAAAACAGCCCGGTGCGTACCCCCGGCAGCTTGGCGCGATTCTAACGACGGTGACACCGGCCAGTCTGGTCATCGATTCGCCGACTCCGATATGATCCCTAAGCGCCGGCAAGTCCACGACTGGCTGGCTGCGGCCTCGTCGGCCCTGCCCAAGCCACGGCGCGGCGAACAGGCGTTGGCTTGGCTGGCGACGACAGGGGCCCCCCAAGTGGGCCCCATGAAAACCTCCAGAGACTTGCGGCTTCCCCTCGTGAGGAGATGAGATGCTGAGCATCCTCGATTGTTCGCCCGGCAGCCGGCCTGCCGTCGGATCGCGACGGGAACTTTTGCGGGTCGGCGGGTTGGCGTTTGGCGGCTTGTCGCTGCCCGGATTGCTGGGGAACAGACCGGTCACCCACGCCGCCCCCGAACCGGGGCTGGCGACCTCGTTTGGCCGCGCGAAGTCGGTCATTGTGATGTTCCTGGGAGGCGGGCCGCCCCAGCACGAATCGTGGGATCCCAAGCCCGAGGCTCCGCCGGAGATCCGGGGTGGATTTGGCTCGATCGACTCGGCGACTCCCGGGCTGCGCGTGGGCGAGTTGATGCCCCTCACCGCCACGCTCACCGATCAAATCGCCGTGCTGCGGGCGATGGTCACCAACGACAACGCCCACTCGTCCAGTGGCTACCAGATGATGACCGGGGTGCCTCACGTCCCCCTGTCGCAGGAGAACGCCGTCTCGAAGGCCCCCAACCTCGCACCGCACTGGGGGGCCCTGGCGAAGTACCTCAAGCGTCGTGGCGGCGGGGTCGGATTTCCCCCGGCCATCACCCTGCCCAACCGCATCGCCAACGTGGGTGAGATTGTCTGGCCGGGGCAGAATGGAGGCGTGCTGGGTCCGCAGTACGACCCCTGGTTGCTCACGTGCGATCCCTCCAAGCCCGGTTTCCAGGTCCCCGATCTCGCCCTGCCCGGCGAACTGTCGGCGGTCCGCTGGGACGGTCGGCTGAAGCTCCGCGAGCAGGTCAACGCGCAACTCGATCGCCTCCAGGAAGCGGCGAGCGTGCGGGGCTTTGATCGGCAGACGCAGCAGGCCCTCGACCTGCTGGGAGGGGGGCGGGCCCGGGCCGCGTTCGATCTCTCGCTCGAGTCGGCCGCCACCCGCGAACGGTACGGGCAGACCCGGTGGGCTCAAAGCGTCTTGCTGGCCCGGCGGCTGGTCGAAGCGGGGGTGTCTCTCGTGCAGATCAACTGGGCCAACATTGAGGGGGAACCCAACGCCGGAAGTTGGGACACCCACGATCGGCACAACGATTTGCTGAAGCGATTCCTCATGCCGTGGATGGATCGGGCCTATTCCGCGCTCCTCACCGACCTCGCCGAGCGGGGACTGCTCGACGAGACCCTGGTGCTGTGGGTGGGAGAATTCGGGCACACCCCGAAGTTCAACGCCAATGCCGGGCGGGACCACTGGGGGCACTGCTTCTCGATTGCCCTGGCCGGGGGCGGTATCCGCGGGGGCGTGGTGCATGGGAAGAGCGACGGGCAGGCGGCCTTCCCGGTCTCGGGCCGGGTCGAACCACGCGATCTGCATGCCACCGTCTTCCATTGCCTCGGCTTTCCTCCCGACACCGAACTGTCCGACTCCGAGGGACGCCCGCATCCGCTCAGTCGCGGCCGCGTCATTGGCGAAATCCTGTAGCCCGGCCCAGCCAGTGCAACCGGCGCAGACCTGTTGAGCGCAGTCCTCTTTATTCGTCTGCACCAGCCGATCTGGGCCCCAACGACCGAAGTTGCGGTCAAATCAATGCCGATTTATGATTCCGTCGGGTTCCGTTGGCTGGCGGCGTGACGGTCTTTGGGGTGAGTTTCTCCCAGGGACCAGCAGCGACTGGATTGGCTCGCGTTCCCCTTCTCCCTCACCTCTTCGGCCCGAGGAAGTCTGGCATGGCACTGGCTGGTGATCGATTTGCGGCGGCGCAGCATCCCCGGATGTCGCGTCGGTTCGCCGTGCAGGCGGGAGCCGTCGGCCTGTTGGGCCTGGGAACCAACCACCTCACCTCGCTGCGGGAAGCGCGGGCGGGAGTGGGGGGCACGCCCGGGAAAGCCCGGTCGGTGATCTACATCTTCCTGTCGGGCGGCCTGGGGCAGCACGACAGCTTTGACATGAAGCCGCAGGCCGCGGCGGAAATTCGCGGCGAGTTCCAGCCCATCGACACCAACACCCCGGGGCTGCAGATCTGCGAACACCTGCCCCTGCTGGCGCAGCGGAGTCACCTCTGGGCGCTCTGTCGGTCGCTCTCGCATCCCACGAATGACCATTCGCTGGGGCATCACATCATGCTGACGGGGCGGACCATGACTCCCCCCGGTTTCAATCCGTCGCTCCCGCAGGCCAGCGACTGGCCCTCGCTGGCGGCGATCGCTGGTGCGGTCACGCCCGTGCGCAACAACCTCCCCCCGGCGGTCGTGTTGCCGGAAAAACTGGTGCACTATTCGCGGCGGGTCATCCCCGGGCAGTTCGCGGGGGTGATGGGGGCCCGGCGGGATCCGTGGTTCATCGAGTCTTCGCCCTACAGTGGGCTGGCGTACGGGGCCTATCCCGAGTTCGAGTTCGACCATCAGGAGCGGCCGAACATGCCGCGGCGGAGTTCGTTCGAGGCTCCCAACCTGACGCTCCCTGAAGGGCTGGGGGCCGGGCGGCTTTCGAACCGGTTGGAACTCCTTTCGGCGATCGACCGGCAACGGGCCGACCTCGAAGGAGGGGCGGCGTCGCAGTCGCTCGACCGCAGCCGACAGGCGGCCATCTCGCTGCTGACCGACCGCAAGATCCGGCAGGCAATCGACGTGACCGAAGCGAGTCCCGAGCAGCTGGACCGCTACGGGCGGAACTCGTTCGGGTGGTCATTGCTGATGGCCCGGCGACTGGTCGAGGCGGGGGTCAACCTGGTGCAGGTCAACCTGGGGAACAACGAGACCTGGGATACCCATGGCGAGATGTATCCGCACCTGAAGGACAAGCTGTTCCCCCCCACCGATCGGGCACTGTCGGCCCTGCTGGATGATCTGCAGGACTCGGGGTTGCTCGATTCGACGCTGCTGGTGATGGCGGGGGAATTTGGACGAACGCCCAAGATTTCGCACCTGCCGCAGTTCTACAAGTTCCCCGGTCGCGATCACTGGGGGGCGGTGCAGACGGTGTGGTTTGCGGGAGGAGGCGTGCGGGGAGGGACGGTGGTGGGGGCGACCGACAAGCAGGGGGCGTACCCGTCCGCTGCTCCCCAGCGGCCCGAGAACATGGCGGCGACCATTTACGATTCGTTGGGGTTGCCCGACACGACCGCCTGGTTCGATGAGACCGGCCGCCCGCATCACATCTATTACGGCACCCCGATTGGCGGTTTGACCTGAGCGGGGACGCGGCCGGGCGAGGGCTGACGCGGGGTGAGTGTCTGCCGACGGTTTGCGGAGAGTCGGCTGCATCAGTCCCTTGAGCGTTTTCGTCATTCGACTGGGGCCGTGCGAGTGACCGCAGGTGTGACCGCAGGTGTGACCGCACGGTGCCCGTGATTCGCCCGTGATTCGGCGGCGAGTTGAAGGGGGCCAGGGCCCGGCTACGACGACCGAATCGCGCGGTCACGTCCCGCCACAGCTCGTTGGCGAGCGCCCGGGATCGCGACTCGGACGGCTGACTTCGCAGCGGGCCAGCCAGGTCAGCAGCGGGCCTGGCTGCTCAGCCCTGGGTAGCGACGAGAGGCGGGGCGACGAGAGGCGGGGCGACGAGAGGCGGGCGACGAGGGGGTCGGGAGGCGAGAGAGAATCAGACGAGGTGTTCGAGGGGTGGCACGATAGCTGGACCCCGGTGGTTTTCCTAAGATGACGGATCCCCGCAGGCTCCAGTGAGGCATCAGTCGATCCGGATTGGTTTCTGGAGCGGGCCGCGGTGTGTTGTGCCCAGAGGAGTGCTCTTGGCCCGCCGGGGAATGTTTTCAACCAGAAGAGGTGCCCAGTGGCACGTCGCCGGGCAAAGCCACCAGCCACATCCGCCTCCGAACTTACGGAAGTCAGTTGGCTCCCCCCCGCAGACGTCGTTCCCGACCAGGGGGCGATTCGAGAGATTCTTGGCTACCTGAACTTTTCCGGGGGGAGTCCCGATCCCCGGTTTCAGGCGAACCTGAATCAGTTTGCGCGGCAACTGTTGCCCGACCAGGGCCGCAGCCCGTTCCTCGACCTGTTTCTGAAGGAACTGGGAGAGAAGCGCGAGTCGGAGGGGGCGTTCACCGACACGTCGCAGGCCCGGGCGGTGCTGGGGCTGGTGTTCGGGCAGGTCCTGCCCGCCTATCGGCGGCACCACGCCGATCTGCTGGCCCATGTCCCGGAGACGTGGTTCTACAGCCCGTTGTTTGTCGCGCGGGTCTGCGAGGCGACCCTGGCCCAGGGGGGGCCCTGGGACGCTGTCGAGCGGATTGTCGAGGGGGCGGTCGCGCAGCTCAACGACTACATCGGCCATCGTCCCGTAGCCGTGCTCGAAAACCGCCGGCGGATGCAGCCGTACCCCCACGAACGGTTTCGGCCCGTGCCGCTGTTCCTCAAGAACGTGGGGGTCGCCTGCTGCCCGTACGCCGACCTCGTGCGGCGGATGCTGGAGATCATCCAGACGCTCCCCGAGGCGATGCGCCGCGAGGCGCACTTTGAAGTGCCGATGCTCGACGAGCTCGCGCTCGACTTGCGGGCGTACGACAATTCTCACCCGGTGTTCCGCCGGACCAACTACCTGTTCGGCGAGTGGGACCCGCACCTGATCGACATCTCGGGGCGATATCGCCGGTTCGTGGTCCGCGAGGTCATCCTCGCGGCGTTGCAGAGCTGGGTCGACGAGCCGACAAACGTTGCCCGGGAAGAGCGGTTGAGCGAGGCGGCCGCGGTGCTGGCGGGGACCATGCTGATGGCCTCGGCCATCAGTGGTTCGGGCCCCGACACCCACAGCAGTTCCATCAGCCTCACCACCCTGCTGCCCAAGGTCGCCCGCCAGCGCGACGCGTTCTACCAGCAACTGCTGCAGTCCATGACCGGCAAGCATGCCGAGCGGCTGCGCCGCGAAGCCAAGGTGGTGCAGCAGCCGTTTGGCAAGATCCGGCAGCACCTGAACCTGTTTCTCGCGAACCATGGCTGCCAGCAGCTGCAGCGTTCGCACCTGTCGTGGCTCTACTCGCGGATGGGGTATGGCGACGCCGCCCGCCGGCAGGCGAAGGTCATCCCCGCGGTCTCGTCGCGGTTTGAGAGTGAAATCCAGCTGCACATTTCGGAAGCCCTGATCCTGCTGGAGGGGCCCGATCTCGAAGCGGCGTCGGCCGCGATCCTGCAGGCCGAACAGCTGTTGCACCGCGGCATCGAGTGCGGGGCCCTGGTCGATCCGTGGAACATCATTGGCTTTCAGGCGCACTATCCCCTGTTCACCTCGCGGGAAGACTCGGTTCCTGATCAGCGGGTTGACCGACTGCTCATCCTGCTCGAGCAGCTGTTCAAGGTGACTGGTCGACTGGTGAGCGAAGCGGCCGCCGTGGGGCGGGTCGAACTGGTCGAGTCAGTTCTGAAACGATTCGACGCGCTCGCCGCCTGGTGGGATCAATTCGCCTCGACCATCGTGACCGACCTGCATCCGGTGCACGGCGGGGCCGAGGCCGACGCCGCGCGACGGGTCAGCCGGGTGCTGCTGGCGTGGCACTCGGCGGGCGAGTCGGCGGGTGACGTGGGGTTCTGGAAGCAGCACCTGGCCGATCTCGATACCCCCATCGCCTACGGGACGGTCATCGAACTGCTGCTGCGGAAGCGGGACCTGGTCGCCTCGATGAACCTGCTGATCCAGTGGCTCAGCCAGGGGGACACCGTGCCCCTGCAGCAGGGGCTGTGCGACTTCCGCACCCTGTTCGAGTGCTGGATCGAACTGGCGACCAGCGACCAGGTGCCCGGGGGACCTCCCGAGTGCTGGAACAGGATCCGGGTCTTCTTCGAACGCATCGAGGTGAACGCCGGCGACTGGGGGATGGCTCCGCAACTGACGGAGGGACCCGGGGGCAAACTGAAGATCTCGGGCGACGCCCTGACGGGGCTCGAACATCCCCTGTCGGCGACACCGTTCAACCCGTTCGAACTGCCGGGTGGTGAGGCCGATCCCGATTCACCCGAAAACGTGTTCGGAGCGGCGTACGAGGGGGTGGTGTTCCGCGACAGCGCGAACGATGGGCAGGCGGGCGACACCGCCGACGATGGCCCCAAGCCCCTCGAAACCGATCTCGACCTGCTGGTCGGGCCACTCGAGCGGCGGGTGCGATTCCTGGCGACTGTCTCGGGCGGGTGGACCCGGGCGGCGCGGTGGGCGATGCTGCAGTCGAACCTTCCGGCCGAGAGTGCCGCAGGGGGAGAACGCCGGGCGGTGCTCGATGGCTGGCGGCGGCAGAACGACAACTGGGGGACCGCGCTGGTGCAGTTGGTCGAGCGGCTGAACGAGTGGCAGCCCGCCGACCCGGGGGGCGACCCCGATTCGCTCTCGGAATACGATCGCGAACTGCACATCAAGCATTCGCTGCTGGGGACCTCGGTGAACGTGGTGGTCGAACTGCAGGAGAACTCCCGGGTGCTCCGCGTGCTGTCGACCGACGCGCTCGACCCGCGGACTGGGGCCACGTTCGAAGAGCAGTTGCTGGCGCTGCTGGCCAATCTCAGCCGCCGGCAGGTCGCCACGGTGAAACGGCAGATTGGCCCGGTGCTCCGGCAACTGGCCAAGCTCCCGCTGCTGTACACCCCGCTTGATCGCGGGGGCCGGGTCCGCGACCTGCTGGCCGCCCGCAACCTGCAGGGAGTGCTGCGGTCACTGCTGGGGCAACTCCCCCGCCTGGGCCTGTTCAAAGAGTCGTGGGATGTGCTGCGGACCGCCTACAACATGGAGCGTTCGCACACCCCCGGGGGGATGTCGATTACCGAATTCGACCGCCTGGTCGAGCATGGGCTGTCGAGCCTGCTGCAGGTGGTGCTGTCGGCCAGTCGCAGCTGGCGGGCGGCCGATCGGACCGACCGCAGCCTGACCCAGCTCTTTTCGGCGATTGTCGAGCCCTACATGGAGCTGTGGATGAAGCACAGCGCCACCATGCGGCTCAGCACGGTCGAGTGGCTGAACGAACGCGAGAGCTGGCGCGAGGTGAAGCAGTTCATCTCCAATTACGGGGCCGACCTGTTCCATCCCCGCATGCTGGCGATGGGCAACCTGCGGGCCATTGTGCAGCGGGGGGCCGAAGAATACCTGGCGTATCTCGAGCAGAACGACGATCCGCTGCACCCGATCCGGCTGCTCGCCGAGATCGACTACGTGGTCTCCCGCCGGCAGGCCGCCGAGACGCTGGAGCTGATCTTGCGGATCGTGGTCGAGAAGTTCGATCGCTTCCTCGAGTACAACTCGACCACCACGCACTCCGACTATGGCGATCAGCTGCATTGCCTGCTCGACTTTGTGAGGCTGGAGGCCGACTACGACCGTTACGACTGGAACCTGCGGCCAGTGCAGATTGCCCACGACGTGCTGGCCCGGGCCGGGCTGGTGGGGGCCGCCCGGATGTGGCAGAAGAACGTCGAACGCAACACGCTGGGGGTCTCGAAGTCGTTCCACGACAAGTTGAAGCGGATCGAGAAGCAGCACGGCATGCGGCTGCCCAGCGTCACCGACCGGATTGGCGAGAAGTTCGTCAAGCCGCTGCAGCTCGACTCGATTCTGAGCCTGGTGCGGCCGTCGATGTTCGAGCGGCGAGCCGGGGGACCGCTCGAGGCGTTCGCCCAGCTGGAACCACTGGTCGAAGACTATCTCCAGACCAGCTCGGGTTCGGCGCTCGATGTGCAGCCCTGGATGCAGAGCCTGACCGACGAGGTCGACGTGGTCGACGAGATGCTCGAGACAGCGATTCCGGTCGAATACGAAGAGCGGCCGACCGCCGAGGTGCCGATCACTCCCGAGGAAATCCTCGCGCAACTGACGAAGATGCGGAAGCCAACCAACTAG
>CAIUHT010000343.1 GCA_903898975.1 uncultured Planctomycetaceae bacterium | reverse complement strand
GCCGATCTCGCCGTCGACCAGGTCGCCGTCCACCTGGGACGGGACGATGAAAATCGCCTGACTTACAAGGGGAAGGTGATCAAGATCTTCCCCGTCAGCTACCTGCAACGACAGTACGCCGTGCGGTCGAGCCTGACTGGTGAGGAACTGACTCCCAGCCCGGTGAACCCGACCCGCACCAAGCCCGCGGCGAGCGACGACACCGATCAGTAGGCCCGCAGGCCCCGTCGGCCTGGCGTTTTTCCCCAGGAACCGCCGCCCAGGAGATGGCAGCGGTGGCTGATCCCGATCACAGCGACACGGCCCCCTGACAATCGCCAGGGCTGCTGAGCGCTCTGCCGCGGATCTGGAACGTTCCCAGGCTCGTACCGGGCTGCGCCGGTGACGATTCGCTGAGACTGACTCACGCCAGCGTCCCTGGGGCGTGAAGTGTGTCGCTGCGAGTCGTGTCGTGACGCAGCCGCTCAATCCCTGCCCGCGTCGCTCTGGCGATCTCTCGTGGGTGGCCCCATCCGCCGCAGTCCCGGGCGGATGGTCGCGCGTCTTCCGTCGCGCAACGCAGTGTTCGGCGCGTGACCCAACACGGCGCATGTCCGCCGCGTTCCCCGTCGCACCCGCGCGGCGCACGTCGATCGTCTCCCCGCAACGCGGCGCTCCCGGCCGCTTGTCGCCGCAGAGACGACCCGATGATGGGGGCGGGCCGGTCCACGGAGCTTGGCGACCACTGTTCCGTCGGCTTGCCATCCCCCCGTCGTCCGGTTACGGTCGGGCCGTCTTGCGGTGGTCCGTCCGTTTTTCCGCTCTGCCGGCCTGGGGTTCGCCATGAAACAGCAGCGATTTTCGAGCATTCTGCGCGTCACTCTCCTGGCCCTGGGCCCCTGGCTGAGTGGTCCCCTGTTCGGGGCCGAACCGAATCTCCCCCGCGCCACGCCCGAATCGCAAGGGGTCTCTTCGGTCGCTCTCCGCGAATTCCTCGACCGGGCCGACCGCGACATCCAGCACCTGCACAGCCTGATGCTGGTTCGCCGGGGCCAGGTCATCGCCGAGGCCTGGTGGGCTCCCTACCACCCCCAGGGCCGCCACTCGCTCTTCTCGCTCAGCAAGAGTTTCACCTCGACGGCGGTGGGCATCGCGATCGCTGAGGGAAAACTGCGCCTCGATGATCCCGTGCTCGCCGCTTTTCCCGGCCAGGGTCCCGCCGAGCCATCCAACAACCTCAAGGCGATGCGGCTCAGCGACCTGCTGCGGATGAACACCGGGCAGCAGACCGAACCCCCGCGCCCTCCCCAGGGTTCGTGGGTCGAGTCGTTCCTCGCCCACCCCGTCCCGTTCAAGCCGGGCACTCACTTTCATTACAACACCTCCGCCACCTACCTCGCCTCGGCGATGCTCCAGCGAGCCACGGGCGAGACCCTGCTCGACTACCTCAAGCCCCGCCTGTTCGACCCCCTGGGCATCAGCGGTCAAACCTGGGAACTCAGCCCCGAGGGAATCTCGACCGGGGGCTATGGCCTGAGCGTCCGGACTGAAGACATCGCCGCCTTTGGGCAACTCTACCTGCAACGGGGCGAATGGCGCGGTCGGCAACTGGTTCCCGCCACCTTCATTGACGAAGCGACCGCCCGCCAGACCTCCAATGGCAGCAACCCGGCCAGCGATTGGGACCAGGGCTACGGGTACCAGTTCTGGCGGTGCCGACACGGGGCGTACCGCGGCGATGGGGCGTTCGGTCAATACTGCGTGGTGCTGCCCGAGCAGCAGGCGGTCATCGCCATCACCAGTGGCGTCCGCGACATGCAGCAGGTGCTCAACCTGCTCTGGGACCATCTCTTGCCTCACCTGGGGGACCAGCCCTTGCCCGAGAGTCCTGGCGACCAGCGGGCGCTCACCGCTCTCGCCCGGCAGCTTGAGCTGCCCCATCCTCCCGCCGTCGGCAAACCCGCCGAGGCCTGGGGCCGCACTTACCACTTCCCCGAGAACAGTCGACAACTGACCGCGCTGACCCTCGAGCGACCCGCCGAGGCCGCCGCGGGACGCCTGGGCGTTTTGCGACTGCAGCAGGGGGGGGCCGAGCAGCGCTGGGAACTTGGTGATCAGCGGTGGGCGGCGGGTGAGTCGGCGTGGGGTCGGCAGGGGAAGCAACCGAGCGCCAGTTCGGCCGCCTGGACCGGGCCCGAGGAACTGACCATTCGCACCTGCTTCCACGAGACGCCCTTCGTGCTGAGCTTGAAACTGCGGTTCGCCGGGGAGGAGGTGACGGTCGACTCCGAGTGGAACGTCGGCTTTGGCCCCACCCGCGACCAGCCTCTGACCGGGCGAGTGCAGTAACCCCCTTTCCAGGCAGGCTGGCAAGACCGCGGCCACTGCCAAATCCCTCGTCACGGGTCACTCGAGGAGTCTGCTCGTCATGCCACCGAATCCCCAACCCGAGACGCTGCGGCGGCTGGTCGAGCTGCTGACCTCGGCCTTTGACCGGGGCGAATTGACGCAGGTTGTTCAGTTTGAATTGGGCGAAACCCTGGCGAATGTGGTCGCGACCGATGGCAGTTTCGCGGAACTGGTTTTCGACCTGGTGCAGTGGGCCGGGCGACACGGGCGGCTCGAGCCGTTGGCCGAGGCGCTGGCCCGAGCGCGGCCAGGACGGGCCGATCTCCAGGAGGTCGTGCGCAGCCTGCGCGGCGAACTGAACGGACCGCTCCCGGGGTCCCCGACAGGATCCCAGGCGCCCCCCGGCCGCAGCACTCCAGTGGCCTCCACTCCACGGGCGACCGGGAATCCCGCACCCCGCCTGCCCAGCAATCTTGATTCTGCGGCAGAAGCCCCTGCCCCGCGAACGCACCAGGTGTTTCTCTCTTACAACAGCGCCCACCGGGCCGATGTGGTCCGGGTCGCCGAGTGGCTGGAGAGTCGCGGGATCACCACCTGGTTCGACCAGTGGGATCTGCTCCCGGGCGATTTGGCCCAGGTCGAGATGACCCGGGCCCTGGAGCTGGTGCCCGTGGTGGTCATTTGCCTGGGACCGACTGGTCAAGGCCCGACTGGTCAGGGCCCGACTGACCTGGGCCCGACTGGCCTGGGACCGTGGCAGTCGCAAGAGATGCAAGCGGCGATCGCCCGGCGGGTGAGCCAGTCTCCTCCACTGCGGATCATCCCCCTGCTGCTCCCCGGCACCGCGTCGACTCCCAACGTGGTCCCGCTCTTTCTGCGGGGGACCATCTGGGCGCGGTGGCAGACCGAGAGCGAATTCGAGCCCGTGATGCAGCAACTTCAGCGCGGCATCGAGGGTCGCCGCGGGCAGTAGCGCGTGCCGCTCAGTGCAGCGTGTGAGGTGGCTGCTCGCCCTGCGACTCAACGCGCGCAGGTTGAGCATCGGAACGAACCGCGCGGGGGCGAGGTCGCTGGGCGTGCGGGGGGAGGGTGCGGTTATGCCGCGCGGGTGACCGGGGGTAATCCGGCGGTGGCGGGCGCGGCCATCTGCAGCACCTCGTCGGCCAACTGCGCGTAGTCTTCGGCCCCGGGGCAGCGGGCCGCGTAATCGAAGATCGATTTCCCGAAGCTGGGGGCCTCGGCCAGCTTGATGTTGCGGCGGATACGGGTCTGGAAGATCCGGCCCTCCGCCCACGGTGCCTCGGGCTCGCTCGAAGCCAGGAACGACTGCAGATCTCCCGCCACGTCGGCCGCCAGGCGGGTGTTGGTCTCGTACAGGCACAGCACGATGCCACTGACCTTCAGGTCACGGTTCAGTCGGCGGGTCACGAGCGCGGTCGTTTCCAGCAGCTTCGACAGACCGTGCAGCGCCAGGAAATGGGGCTGCAGCGGGATGAACACCTCGCGGGCGGCGACCAGGGCGTTGATCGTCAGCACCCCCAGCGACGGGGGGCAATCCATAATCACGTAGTCGTAAGCCTCTTCTTGCGCCAGGTTTTGCAGGGCGTCGCGCAGAATGCTTTCGCGCCCCGGGACGTCGGCGAGTTCAATCTCGGTCGCGGCCAGGTCAATGCTGGCGGGAGCCAGCCAGAGCCGGGGCGAAACCATCCGCCGCACCTGCTGCAACGGCCGCTGCCCGGTGAAGGTGTGATAGATCGATGGGGCGTTTGGGGGGAGTTCGACCCCCACATGCAGCGAGGCATGCGCCTGGGGATCGAGGTCGAGCAGCAGTACCCGCTGCCCTTGCCGGGCGAGGCCCGCCGCCAGGTTGACACTGGTCGTGGTCTTGCCCACGCCCCCCTTCTGATTCATCACCACAATGCTGCGCATGCGAAGTCCCTTGCTGTGCGAGAGGGCGCACGCAGATCCGTTCGCCCCCGGCCTCCGGCCAGCCGCAGTCTAGACCAAACCGCCGGTTGACCTGAAGAGAACTTTTCCCGACCCCAACCACGCTACGATTCGCGTCCCCCCCAGGGGCCCCAGCACCGCGCCGACTTTCCCCCGGCTTCCCGGGTCCGCATTCCCCCGGGGGGGTGGTTCAGGGTCGCGCGGGCTCTCGCCTGGCTTGTTGTGCGACCCGCGTGGTCGCGGGGGGCGGGGGCTGGGCGAAGGCGGAAAACTGCGGCAGACGCTCCCCGCCGAATTGGCTACGATCTGCCCCCATGGGGCCGGGTTGGACAGTCCCCGACCCCCGCAGGAGGCACTCGCCATGTTGACGAAACGACCCCACCATCCCCCCCCCCG
>CAIUHT010000342.1 GCA_903898975.1 uncultured Planctomycetaceae bacterium | reverse complement strand
GGGCTTCGCGGCCCCTCTCCTACCGCTGTCGCGCGGCGGCTTCCCCCTACTTCGAGGGGGCGTTTCCCGTCCTGCCACCACGCGAGTTCCCCCAACCCGTCATCTCGTCCCACCACACCTGCCCTGGACACAAGCCGGGCCGCAGGACGCTCTCTGTACGTCACGATCGCCCCTCCGGTCTCTCTCCTCCTGCTCCTGCTCCCTCGGTCAACGCGCGTGATTCGCCCGAAAATTCAGCCCCCCGACTGGACTGCAGCGAAAGCGACCGAGTCCTGGCATGCGATCTGCCAGACTGAGGAACGGCTCGGCGGCTGATGCCAATCTGGCGTGGGCCGACACCCGTTGACCGGGGCCGCGAAAGCGCGAGTTGAGTTCGTCAGCGGTCCACCCGGCGGGCGCCCCCCGTGGGCTGCCCCCTGGGGAGATTTCCCAACGCGGCGATTTCGCCACAGCGGGACGATGACCGGCTCTCATCTGTTTGTGCTGGTGTCTGTGCTGGTGTCTGTGCTGGTGTTTGTGCTGGTGTTTGTGCTGGTGTTTGTTTTGGCCTCCGTTTTTCTTTCCGCGTCTGGACCCGTTCCCCGACAGTTCCCCGGAGCACTGCCATGGCATTCCGACTCGACAAGTTCACCGTCAAGGCCCAGGAGGCGATCCAGGCCGCTCAAGGATTGGCGATCGACCGCGAACATTCGCAGTTGCAGCCCCTGCACCTGCTGGCCGCGCTGCTGGCCGACACCCAGGGGGTGGTCCGCACGCTGCTGCAGAAAATTGGGGCCAACCTCCCGCAACTCGACAACGTCCTCGATTCGGAACTCAAAAAACTCCCCCGCATGAGCGGTGGGTCGGGCGAGGTGTCACTGGCCCCCGTCACCCGACAGGTGCTCGATGCCGCCCAGGCGGTCGCCACCTCGATGAAGGATCAGTTCGTCTCGACCGAGCACCTGCTGCTGGCCCTGGTGCAGACGCCCGATGCGGCCCAGCGGATTCTCAAGCTCCACGGCGTTCAAGAGCCCGACGTGCTGGCGGCCCTCAAGTCGGTCCGCGGGGGGCAGCAGGTGACTGACCAGAACCCCGAAGAGAAGTACCAGGCCCTGCTGAAGTACGGCCGCAACCTGGTCGAGATGGCCCGCCTGGGGAAGATTGACCCGGTCATCGGTCGCGACACCGAAATCCGCCGGGTCATCCAGATTCTTTCCCGCCGCCGGAAGAACAACCCGGTCCTCATCGGAGAGGCGGGCGTGGGGAAAACCGCGATTGTCGAAGGCCTGGCCCACCGGATTGTGCTGGGCGATGTCCCGCAGAATCTGAAGGACAAGGTCGTGGTCGCCCTCGACATGGGGGCCCTGATCGCGGGAACCAAGTACCGCGGTGAGTTTGAAGACCGCCTCAAGGCGGTGCTCCGCGAAGTGGGCGAAGCCGAGGGACGGGTCATCCTGTTCATCGACGAACTGCACACCGTCGTCGGGGCCGGGGGAGCCGAGGGGGCGGTCGACGCCTCGAACCTGCTCAAGCCGGCCCTGGCCCGGGGCGAACTGCACTGCGTGGGGGCCACAACCCTCGACGAGTACCGCAAGCACATCGAGAAAGACCCTGCGCTCGAGCGCCGTTTTCAGCCCGTGGTCGTGCAGCAGCCGACCGTCGAAGACACGATCTCGATTCTCCGCGGACTGAAAGAGCGGTACGAGAGCCACCACGGGGTGCGAATCACCGACGATGCGCTGATCGCCGCGGCGACCCTCTCGGATCGCTACATCTCGGACCGCTTTCTGCCCGACAAGGCGATCGACCTGGTGGACGAGTCGGCCAGCCGGCTGCGGATGGAGATTGACTCGATGCCCGCCGAGATCGACGAGGCGACCCGGCAACTCACCCGGATGCAGATCGAGGCGACCGCGCTGGCCCAGGAGTCGAGCGCCGACAGCCGGGAGCGGCTGGCCCGGCTGCGGCGGGAAATCGCCGACCGGGAAGAGGAGGTGACCAGCCTGAAGGCCCGCTGGCAGGCCGAGAAGGATGCGCTGGCGGGGGTCCGCCCGCTGAAAGAAAAGATCGAGGGGCTGCGGGTCGCCTACGACCAGGCGTTCAAGGCCGCCCAGCGGACCAACTCAAACGACGAATACGTCAAGGCGTTCTCGGCCGAACGGGAACTCCGCGAAGCCGAGCAGCGGCTGGCCGAGGCGGAATCGAAGGCGGCCACCGTCGCCCAGGACGGTCAGCGGATGCTCCGCGAGGAGGTCACCGCCGAGGACATCGCCAAGGTCGTCAGCACCTGGACCAACATCCCGGTCGCCCGGATGCTGCAGGGCGAGCGGCAGAAACTGCTGCACATGGAAG
>CAIUHT010000341.1 GCA_903898975.1 uncultured Planctomycetaceae bacterium | reverse complement strand
TGTATGGAAGCCCTCGAAGAGGCCTTGAGTCATGTTCGTCCGGAGATCTTCAACACCGACCAAGGAGCGAAGTTCACGAGCCGGGAGTTCACGGGTCGGCTGCTCAGGGAGTCGATCCAGATCAGCATGGACGGGAGAGGCCACGCGATCGACAACGTGATGGTCGAGCGGTTGTGGCGATCGGTGAAGTACGAGGAGATCTACCTCAAGAGTTACTTCAGCGGAGCCGATTGCTTTACAGGATTGAAGGCATGCTTCCAGTACTATCCCCACGACCGCCCCCACCAGGCCCTTGGCAACCGGCCCCCCCTGGGAAGCCTTCCAAACCACTCCCTGAAACTGACCCCGCAGACCATCTAAGCCATACTTTTTGGTGTTTTCCAGTCTAACCCGTTGCCGGGCAACGGGTTGCTGAAAACGCGAAGGCGCGGTTCTGGCTACAGCTGGGGCTGGAGGTTCAGCAGGTCGAAGACCCGCTTTTGCAGTGGCGTGGGCTGGGTCAGAACGTCGAATTCGGCCTGTGAGCCGGGCAATCGTACCCGGTTCTTCGCCATTGTGGCCAAGTCCGCCAGCAGGGTCCGAAAACTGTGGACCGGCAACCCGCTGGCCGTCTGTCTCGCCTTGTCCTTCTGGCGGGCCGCCTGAGACCGGGGAGCCCGGGCCACGATACTCGCCCGGTCACTTTCAGCGGCCTCGCGTTCATGGTCGTCAAACAGGATTGGTGCCAGCTTCTGGCGTAAGTTCCATTCCACGTAATAAGACAGCATGCAGAGAAAGACATGACCCCGGATCCGATCGTCCAGCGAATGGTAGATCGGTCGGATTTTCAGGTCGACGGTCTTGAGGCTGCGAAACGCCCGCTCCACCCGGCTCAACTGCTTGTAAGCCCCCACGACGCGCTCCGCGCTCATCTCTTGGGCTTTCACCGATGTGCGGATGACGTAGATCCCATCGAGTGCGGCCTCGGCCGCGATCTTGTCTTCGTCGCGTCGCCAGGCGAAGCCGTCTTCACCAATGTCCAAGACGAAGTGCTTGCCCACCTTGAAGCGGTTCAGGACCCGCCCCACACGCATCGCGATCTTGTCCTTACCCCGCAGCGGGCGCTGCCCCCGCTGTGTGGCCACGACGATCGCCTGAAGTTCCTTCTCAGTCGCCGCCAACAGCTCCTGGCGATGATGGTGCCGCTCCGCCGCCAGGGCGGGATTGCGGCAGACAATCAGTCGTTCGCCGGGATAGTCGGGCGACTCGATTTCCGCGAGTCCCCGTTGATCAAACAGAGACATCTGGATCTTGCCTTGCGAGGCGAGCTTCTTGATGTTGTCGGCCCGCAGCGCGGTGACCCAGTCGAGCCCCTCTTCGCCGCGCAGGATCTCGTTGATCTGCCGACTGGTAATCAGCCCCCGATCGCCCACGATGATGATCTGCCGCAGACCGAACCGTTCACGCAATTTGTCGATTTGAGCACGCAGGGTGGAGGCATCCCCGGTATTGCCCGGAAAGACTTCAATCGCCACAGGGCAGCCGTCGGCGCTACAGATCAAGCCATAGACGATCTGTGGAAAGTTCCGGCGACCGTCGCGGTTGTACCCATACTGGACGAGCTCGGACTTTTGGCCGGTGTAGTAGCTGCTGCTGACGTCGTACAGGATCAGTGTTCGGTCCTGCAGATGCCGCTCGGCCAGGTGGCTCTCGATTTTTTCCTGCCGCTGCAGCAGCCAGTCCAACGCCTGATACAGTTCGCGATCCTCGATGAGGTCCAGCTGCAATTCCGAATTGAGGCTGCTGGCACAGGTCTCGTTTCTCAGGGCCCGGGTGGTGGCCAGCTTCGAGGCTGGCTGCAGAATGCGAGCCACAATCATCGCGACGACCAGATCCCGTTCACGGGAGGGCCGGGAGGCGAGCAGACGATCGAGCCCCAACTGCCGCAAGAGGCCCAGGACAACGGCCACATGGCCATGCGGAAGTGACCGCAGGATTTCAAAATTTCCCGCCACCTCAGGCTGCCCGGACTGCAACCTCCGGCGAATGACGTCGATGAGGTCGGCGGGGAGGTGCGAGAGGTTGCCCAAGGTCTCG
>CAIUHT010000340.1 GCA_903898975.1 uncultured Planctomycetaceae bacterium | reverse complement strand
TGCGCACCCGGCTGAAGCGGCTCTGGACGCACCTCGAGCGGACCGAAGGGGCGACCGGCAGCACGGGGGGGCCCGGTGAGCAGCAGATCGAAATCGACCGCCGGCTCATCGACACCCGTGTCGCCGAGCTGAAGTCCAAGCTGCACGAGCTCGAGCAGCGGCGCGAGCGGCAGGTGGCCCAGCGGCGGACCCAGCCCACCGTCTCGCTGGTCGGCTATACCAACGCGGGCAAGAGCACCCTCATGCGTTCGCTGACCGGCGCCGATGTCTACGTCGCCGACCAGCTCTTCGCCACGCTCGACACCCGCACCCGAACCTGGAACGTCCCCCACCTGGGCCAGGTGCTGCTGAGCGACACGGTCGGATTCATTCGCGATCTCCCCCACAACCTGGTCGCTTCCTTCCGGTCGACGCTCGAAGAGGCCCGGCACGCCGACGTGCTGCTGCACGTGGTCGATGCCGGGAGTCCCTCGGCGGAACAGCAGATCGCCACGGTCAACGAGGTGCTCGCCGACATCGGCATCGACGCCTCCACCGCCATTCTCGTGCTCAACAAGGCCGACACCGTCAGCGATCGGTCGGTGCTCGACGCGCTGCGGGCCAACCATGCCCAGGCGGTGTCGGTATCGGCCCTCGAACGGAGTGGCTTCGAGGCGCTCGAACGCCTGGTCGCCGAGCGGCTGGGGAACGGCTTCGTCGAACTGCAGTTGACCACCGCGGTGGGCGACGGTCGACTGTTCGCCTTCCTGGCCCGCCATGCTGAGGTGCTCGAACAGCGGTTCGATGAAGAGCACGCCCGCATCATCTGCCGCCTGCCCCGGCGGTTTGAAGTCGAGTTGCGGCGGCAATTCCCCGCAGTCACCGTGGAACCCGCCCCGCCGACCACGCACTGGCCGGCCGGTCCCGTTCCCGCGGCACTGTCCGGGTCGGCCGACACGGGCCAGGGGCCCGGCAACGATTCGGCGGAAGCCAACCAGCCTACCGACGCTCACAGCCTGGCCACTCACGACGTGGTCGCCGTCGGGGTCTCGGGAGAGGCGGGCTCGGATGCAGCCGCACGCCTCCGCACAGACCCTGTGCCAGCCACGGCAGATTCCTCCGCGATCACGCACTAGGGCCGCGTCAGTTCGCCACACGGCACGCCGCGCGACTGCGCCGCGTGCTCAAGCGCTCGGATGGTCCAGCAGTCGTCGCCAGCAGGGCCAGTCGCCAGCGCCGGTGACTTTTTGCCAGCCCGCCCCCGCAGGTTGTGTCGGGCAGCCGGTCACGATCTGCCAGCTCTCGTGATTCAGCCGCAGTTGCCATTGGGCGGCATGGGGCAGCATGGGGGGAAGCCCAGGGGCCGACCACTCGGCAGGAGCCGGCTCGCCGGGAAACCTCACCGCCACCTGGGCCGGTTCCCATTGGAGGTCGGTCAGGCACTGAAACGCCCCGGCTGGCGCGAGGCAGCTGACCTCCAGGGTGGTGCCCGGCGCCGCCTGGCCATATCCGGGGCACTTCCAGCCTGCGGGAGAGCCGGGCTGCGACAGGTGCTGGTCCGCCTTCCAGTCTGAGCCGCCACCATGCATCCGCAGGGTGTGGTTCTGCCAGCGAAACTCGACACCGCTGGGCCCCGGGTGCAGTTCGCCCGCCACGCCGTGAGTCTGCGGTTGCCAGAACCAGCGGATGCGGCGGGGAGCGGGCAACTGCACGTGATCGACCATCCAGACCCCCACGCCCGGGACAACGCACAGGTGGCGCTCGACCCGCAGGCCCGGTTCGGGCACATAGGCCCCCAAGGCCAGCGCGAGAGACTCGCCCAGCACTCCCTCCAGCCGCTCACCGTGCCGCACGTGTGACCACGCCAGCCGACCGGCGTGCCGGGCCATCGGTGCGTCGGCAACCTCCAGCGTGTTGTGCGCCTCGGGACCTCGGAACCACTCCACGCGGTTCCCTTTCCCGGCGTACCCATCCATGCCCGAGTCGATCAGCACCGGCTGACCGGCGTGATGGACCAGCACCTGCAACAGGTCGGCATGTCCGTGGGCGGTGGACGGGGTGGCGTCCGGAAACAGCCCGGCGGCGATCGGCCCGCAATCGAACAGCACCCAGTCGCCCGGAGCGTTGGCGGCGCGGATGACCGCATAGCCCGCGTTCGGCAACAGCGCTGGCGGGAGCGACCCGGGGGCCGTTCGTGCCAGGTTCTGAAACTCGCGAACGCCCGGCAACCCACGCACCCAAAAGAGTTCAGCCCCGGGGTCTCGAGCAGCATGGGCGGCGAGTGGCTCGGAGGCACAGACGGCCCCCAGCGACAGCATTCCCCTGAAGTCCCACTCGTTCTCGGGCAGCACGGGAAACGCCCGGGCCGAGTCGATGTCGCCGTAGCGGGCCCACTCGCCATCCGGTTGCTGCAGCAGTGCGGCGGTCTTCCAGGCGTGAGCCAGCAGCGGGTCGAGCGCGGCCAGTTCATTCCCCCGAAACCGGGAAGCCTCCCGGGCCAGGGTCAGGAAGCCCAGCGTGTAAAAGTGATAGCCCGAGGCCTGCTCGACGGTGTAGGCGTCGCCGCAGAATTGGCGCGCGGTGTGCTTCAACAACACCTCCGCCCCCTGCCGACGGAACGCCTGTCCGGTCTCTCCCCGCAACCAGCACCCCGCCAGGTAGAGGGCGGTCGCTTCGCCAATCAGGTGGTTGTAAGGGCTGGAGTAGTACGAGAGGTGATGCGAGAGATACTGGGCGTGCTCGACAACTGCCTGGTGAATGCGGGCCAGATCGGTGGGCTGCCAGCCCGGCCAGTCGGCCAGCATCGCCAGCGT
>CAIUHT010000339.1 GCA_903898975.1 uncultured Planctomycetaceae bacterium | reverse complement strand
GTCTTAGAAGTGGCTTATGACCGCCTTCTAAAAGAACTCGAAATCGCGAGCCACGCTGCCAGACCTCTGCCGCTCGAGGTGGCACCAGACCGGTTTCTCAGCCGATCGAGGCCTGCGTCCGCCGCGCATCATCAACATAAGCCGGTGTGGATGAGCCGTGACCGGGTCGCACAGGCGGAACTCGGACCGCCCCAAAACCACTCGACCCAAAAACGGTTGGCCAAAAACCGCTGGGCCTCCAAAAACCGATTAACAGTTCAGCTCGCAGCCCCTCGGCCGGACGCCGAGGGGGTTCGACGCCGAGTGGGTTCGACGGGGAGAGGCTGAGCCGGGTAGAGCGGGGTTGGGTCGTCAGGGGAATCACGACCCTGCGCCCACGATCCCCCGGATCTTGAGGAACCCCGAGATCGCCACAATGAGGAGGGCCAGCAGCAGGTTGACTCCCAGCCAGAATCGGCTGTTGTCGCGGAAGCGCTGCAACCCGGCGGACCGCCCCACCAGGGCCGACGAGATGAAAAAGATGACCAACGCCACCAGGATCTTGAACCCCAGCAACCCGTGATACAGTCCATCCCCCTTGTGGGTCTTCTCGAAGATGACCCGCAGGTAGTTGAAGAGTCCGCTGGCCAGCATCAGCGTAATACCAGCGTGCACGACGCGCTTCCAACCAGCCAACACCGCCTCACGCAGCGCGACATGCTGGGCTTCCGAAAGGGTGCGGGACGCGGCGGGCATCAGGATGAACCGCATGAAAAACACTCCGCCCACCAGCACGATCGCCGTCGAAACGTGCAACACCCGCGACACCACCGACAATTCCCACATGATCTGACCCGCCCGCGAAGGTTCTCGAACCGCCGGACACGCACTCCGGCAAACTGACTGCTGCCAGATTCTAGTCCCCAGCCCCGCCACAGGCGACGCGGTGGACCTGCGGAGCGGTCAGACACCGTCTCGCCCCTGTCCCCTGCAGGCCTTGGCGAGCGGCAGGGCAACCTCGCCCGCAGGGTCATCACCCGTTGGCCAGTCGCGAGGTTCGTCCCCACCACACGCCAACCGCACGATGATTCCCGCTCGACCGCGGCTTCCCGGCAGCGTCACAGGTTCGCGTCGAGGGCTGGCCGAATGTGTGGCGTTCGCCCCTCCCTCTCCCGCCTGGCCGAACTTCCGGCCGCCGCCCACCGCAGGTCCTCTCACCAACCCAGGGCGAAGCCCCGACAAGCCAGGCCGCGCCTGTTTTGCCGACCAGGCGAACGCGACGCGGCAACTGGTGGCCTTGCCCCGCTTCCGATACATTCCGCGCGGGGCAAGGGGACTCTGGACTCTGTGAGGCAACGACCGTGAGCGTCTACCTGGGAATCGATATTGGCACCAGCGGCACCAAGACCCTCGCGATGCGCCGGGACGGGGCGATTCTCGCCTCTGCGACGGCCGAGTATCCGCTGCTCAATCCCCGCCCGGGCTGGTCGGAACAGAACCCCGAAGAGTGGTGGCAGGCCACCATCAAGACCGTCCGCCAGGTGGTCCGGCAGGCCAGGCTCGGCCCGGGCGACGTGTCGGGAATTGGGCTTTCGGGACAGATGCACGGGAGCGTGTTCCTCGACAGCCGGCAGCAGGTCATTCGCCCCGCCCTGCTCTGGAACGACCAGCGCACCCACGCTGAGTGCGGCGAGATCGAGAAACTCGCCGGGGGCCGTCGCAAGCTGATCGACCTGGTCGCCAACCCCGCACTGACCGGGTTCACCGCCCCCAAGATCCTGTGGCTGCGGAACAATGAGCCGAAGAATTACGACCGCTGCCGGCAGGTGCTGCTGCCCAAAGACTACGTTCGCCTGAGGCTGACGGGCGAATTCGCCACCGAGGTGAGCGATGCCTCGGGGACGCTGCTGCTCGACGTCAAGCAGCGGCAATGGTCTGCGCGCCTGCTGGGCAAGCTGCAGATTGACCGCGACTGGCTCCCCCAGGTGTACGAGAGCGAAGAGGTGAGCGGGCGGCTGACGACCGAGGCGGCCCGGCTGCTGGGCCTGCCCGTGGGTGTCCCCGTCGTCGGGGGCGGGGGCGACCAGGCGGCGAGCGCCGTCGGCAATGGCATTGTGAAGAAGGGGGTGGTGTCGGCCACCATGGGGACGAGCGGCGTTGTCTTCGCCCACAGCGACGAGGTGCAATACGACCCCGAGGGCCGCCTGCACACCTTCTGCCACGCCGTGCGGGGCAAGTGGCACATGATGGGAGTCGTCCTCTCGGCGGGCGGCAGCCTGCAGTGGTACCGCAACCAGCTGTGCCAGGCCGAGGTCGCCCAGGCCCG
>CAIUHT010000338.1 GCA_903898975.1 uncultured Planctomycetaceae bacterium | reverse complement strand
CACAAGTGGCTGGTGCCCGACGCACCGCTCACCTTCTCCATCCCGACGTTGACCGCCGGTCTGCAGCAGGCGGTCGGGCGCTCGGCCGATGCCGCCCGGTTCTGGCAGATGGCCAGCCCGTGGGTGTTCCTGGCCCTCTTCGCCGGCTTCGCCATCAAGGTGCCGCTGTTCCCGTTCCACAGTTGGCTCCCGCTGGCGCACGTCGAGGCCCCCACGGCGGGCTCGGTGCTGCTGGCCGGTGTGCTGCTCAAAATCGGATCGTACGGCTTTCTGCGGTTCGCCCTTCCCCTGGTTCCCGCCGGTGCGCTGTGGGCGTTTCACGCGGTCGCCATCCTGGCGGTGATCGGCATCATCTATGGGGCCCTGCTGGCCCTGGCCCAGGACGACATCAAGAAACTGGTGGCCTATTCGTCGGTCTCGCACATGGGCTTCTGCCTGCTGGGGCTGTTTGCCTTCAACACGGTCGGGCTGACGGGTGGCCTGCTGCAGATGCTGAACCACGGACTCTCGACCGGGGCCCTCTTCGCCCTGGTGGGTATGCTCTACGAGCGGTACCACACCCGCGATATCGCCTCGTACGGGGGGCTCGCCCGCAAGTATCCCCGGATGGCGTTCTGCCTGCTGGTGGTCGCCTTCTCGAGCATTGGGCTGCCGGGGCTGAATGGTTTCACCGGTGAGGTCACCTCGCTGCTCGGAATGTTCGCCCGCAACCGTCTCTATGGCATCCTGTCGCTGTCGGGGATCATCCTCGGGGCCTGGTACACGCTGTGGCTGGTCCGCCGGACGTTCTTCGGCCGGCTGAAAGAGCCGATCGCCGAGGCGACGCACTCGGTGCAGCACGCGGTGACCCGGCAGGGGGCTCATCACGCCACCCACGCCCAGTCCCATGCAGATCACCACGGTCATGGGGAACTGCACGACCTCGGGTTCCGCGAACTGGTGGCACTGGCGATGCTGCTGATCCCGATTGTCTGGATTGGTCTCTATCCGCAGTACTTCACCCGGCGGATGCAGCCCTCCCTGCAGCCGATTGTGGCGATTCTGGCTCAGACCGAATCGCAACCCCAGTTGGCCCGCCAGGCGGCACCCGCCGCCCCGTCCTCCCAGGCCACCGCGTTGTCGCGGCCAGCCTCCGCCCCCATTTCCCCTGCCGATTGAGCCTGTTCCGTGTCGGAAACCTTTTCGATTCTCTGGCCTCAAGTGGTGCTGGCTGCGGCTGGATCGCTGTTTGTGCTGGCCGGAACATTCGCCATCCCGCGTCGGCTGTTCGCCCCGGCGGCACTGGTGGTGCTGGCCCTCGTCTCCCTGCTGCTCTGGTCGGGAGCCCCGGCGGCGATCGCCACCCAGTCGGGCCACCTCGCCGTGCAGACTTCGACGCTGGCGGTCGGTTTCCAATTGGCCTGCCTGGCATTGGCGGCCCTGGTCGTCCTGCAGACGATGGCCCTGCCTCACGAGCACGACGCCCCCCTGGGAGAGTTCCACGGGCTGCTCATGCTGCTGCTCTCGGGATTGCTCACCACGATCGTCGCCAACGACCTCATTGTGCTGTTCCTGTCTCTCGAGCTGATCAGCATTCCCACCTACGTGCTGTTGTACCTCGGGCGGCGCGATGCCCGCTCGCAGGAATCGACCATCAAGTACTTCCTGCTCAGCATCTTCTCGGCGGCTTCGCTGCTGTATGGGCTGGCCCTGGTGTATGGCCTGACGGGCACGACCCAGCTGGGGGCGATTCGCTCGGTCCTCTCGGCCACCTACGACACCACCATTCCCGGACAGCTTCCCGCTCTCCCCTCGGCGTGGGGCGTCGTGGCCCTGGTGCTCATCTTCGGCGGCCTGGGATTCAAACTGGCGGCGGTCCCCTTCCACTTCTACGCGCCCGACGTCTACGAAGGGACCTCGGCCTTCAACGCCGGGGTGCTGGCGGTGGTTCCGAAGGCGGCGGGGGTGGCCGCGTTCCTTCGGCTCGCGGGAACGGTCACCGTGGGCTTCGAATCGACCGCCCAGCAGTTGGCGGTGATCCTCGCTATCGTGTCGATGACCGGCGGAAACTGCCTGGCGATGCTGCAGACCAACATCCGCCGGATGCTGGCCTACTCGGGCACGGCTCATGCCGGCTACCTGCTGGTGGGGCTCGCGGTCACCTTCTGGCAGCAGGGGCACCTGGCCCCCGCCGAGCGGGGCCTGCCCGATGGCATGCAGGCCACCCTGCTGTACCTGCTGGTCTATTCGCTGGCGAGCATCGGGTTCTTCTCGGCCCTGATCCACCTGGGCCGGCCGCATCGCGAAGTTGAGCACATTGACGATCTGACCGGCCTGGCGCGATCCCGGCCACTCATCGCCTGCCTGATGGCGCTGTTTCTGTTCAGCATGGCGGGCATTCCCCCGCTCCCCGGGTTCTGGGGGAAATTCGCCCTCTTCTCGAGCGCGCTCTCGGTCCGGCAGCCGTCGGTCGAGACCGGTTTCCAACTCCACCCGGCGTTCGCCATCCTGGCCGTGGTCGGGATGCTCAACGCCGCGATTGGTGCCGTCTATTACCTCCGGCTGATTGGCCTGATGTTCCTGCAGGATCCCCAGGGAGCCCCGGCCCCCGAGGGACGGCATCCCGCCCGCCTCGCTGCCGTGATGGTCGCGAGCCTGATGGTGGTGGTCGGGTTCTTCCCCGGGCCGCTCTTCAAGGCGGTGCAGCGACTGCACCCGGCCCCGGCCTCAGCGCAGGTCGCCCCGGCTCCGGCCGCAGCCACCTCGCAGTTGGCCGACCGACCCGCACGCTGACCGACCAGCACGCCGACCGGTCCGCATGCTGACCGGTCCTCTCCGGCATCGGCACCTCGGCTTGGGAAGCTTGCCGACCGTCAGCGGCACCAACTTCGCTGTGGGCCGCACGCTTGCGCGAGCGGCCCTCCCGGCTCGCCTCGTTGTGAGGGAAGCGGGGTCACGTGCTCTAGTGGGTGGTCGCGCGCTCCGCGAGGTTGCAACTCGACGGATCGAATCCGCATAATCAGCCTCGCGCCGCGTTGGTCATGCCGGTCAAGCGCCACTGCTCTGCGGTCCGACTGCGGCCGGTCTCCGTTTTCTCTCTCTCGGAGTTTCTCCCCATGCGATTATCCCTGGCCACTCCAGTTCTCCTGGTTCGAGGAGCCTTGCTGCTGACGCTGCTGGCCGCTCCCCTGCATGCCGCCGACCCAGTCAAGCCGGCTCCTGTCCGCATGGGCGCCGGGAGCATGACGTTCGACACCGTGCCCGGCTGGGGCCTGGGACCCGACGGACGCTCGGTCCTGGGGCCGACCCACGGCGGTGTCGTGGTCGACAGCGAGGGGAATATCTACACCAGTGCCGACATGGGAGTCTTCGTCTTCTCCCCCGACGGCAAGGTCGTCCGCCGGTTCCTGGGTGAAAAGTATGCCCGCCTGCACGACATCGAGATTCGCAAGGAGGCCGATGGCGAGTACATCTACGGGGCTCGCAACGCGAACGCCGAGGGAATCAAGTTTCACGTGCAGACCGGCGACATCGTCCTCCGGTTGCCGTTTCCCGCCGAGTCGGGCCTGAACCTCAAGCAGTTCTCCCCCACCGCCATCACCGTCGCTCCCAATGGCGACATCTTCCTGGCCGACGGCTATGCCAGCAATCACATCTTCAAGTTCGACAAGACCGGCAAGTACCTGATGCACTTCGGGCAGAAGGGGAATGAACTCAAGCAGTTCAACACCTGCCACGGGATGACGCTCGACACCCGGTACGATCCCCCGCGACTGCTGATCTGCGACCGCAACCACGAGCCCAAGGGGCGGTTGCTGCACTACGATCTCAACGGGCAGTTCATCGAAGAGATCATCACGGGCCTCGGGATGCCAACCTCAGCGTCGGTCCAGGGCGACTATGTCTCGGTCCCCGATCTCCATGGGCGACTGGTGATTCTCGACAAGAGCAACACCATCTGCGCGGTGCTGGGCCACAATCCGGATCCGGCCAAGCGGGTCAACTTCAATGTGCCGCAGGATCAGTGGATCGAGGGCATTTTCAGCGGGACCCATGGCTCATCCTGGGACAAGGACGGCAACCTCTACGTCCAGGACTGGAATGTCTCGGGCCGGCTGATGAAGCTGGTGCGCGTGAAGTAGTCTGCGTCCCCGAACAGCGCTCGGGTCCCGCGATCTCGGCTCGCAGCGCCCGACCTGATGCTCGAACCAAGCACGCCCCCGGGGAGTCCCCCCGGGGGCGTGTGGCGTTTGGGGCGACCACTGGCCCGGCCCGCGCGGGGCCGAAGGTCAGGTCGCGAACCCTGTTCGCGCTCGCTGTGGTGCGGGCCCGGGCTCATGCGCGCTTCACTGCCGGGGCGACTCTCGGGCGACGGCTGACGATTTCGTCCCGGCGGTCCAGGCTCGGCGCGGCGATTGGCGCCCCAGTCTCCGCCAGCCCGCTCCCCTCACT
>CAIUHT010000337.1 GCA_903898975.1 uncultured Planctomycetaceae bacterium | reverse complement strand
GTCTGCCGGTCTGCATGAGGCAATCGGAGCCAAAGAGGGCGGCCAATCCGACAGCAAGGGGAGGCGGTCGCATGGCGGGTGAATATCGAGGCGGAGCGAGGAGAACGGCGGCAGTCATTCCTGCCGCATTCTTCACCGCAGGGATCTGCACGACTTGAAGGATGATTGTCGGGCGTCCCGGGGAGAATGGCAAATGAAGTCCGGGCTAGCGGCGGGTCCGGCGGCCTGATTGAGACAGGGCAAGGCGACCCGTGCGTCTCACCTAATGTGATAGTTGCGGCGGGAGTAGTTCCTACCCGAGGACACGGTGAACCTGCGCTGCCCCCCTTCAGAGCCCAACCGCTGGCTGATGTGCACAATCTCTGCAGAGGGCCAATCCCTTCACGCCGTGGCACAATAGGTGTCGGCCCAGCGGCCCTAAACCGTGGGGTCGGCACCAAGGCGAGCGTGGGGGGCTGGTGGGTGACCACGTAGGAAGTCGCTCCCAGCCATTGGCTTTTTTCCCGGTGGCTGCACGCGGAGTAGTTCGACCTGACCGCCCCCTGCCTGAATGAGGAAGCGTCCCTGGGAATCGGCGAGCACGTGTCCGACGGGGGCATCCACGCGGTCGTTGACTTCTCGCACTGCTAGCACAATCAGTCGCTGCGAGGGGAGTGAGTTCTCGAGGAGATGCGTACTGGGACCAGGCCACGGCTGCATGGCCCGTACATGGCGGTCGATGCGGGCTGGGGATTGCGACCAGTCGATCTGTCCCTGTTCTTTCTTGAGCTTGGGACAGCGGGTCACAAGGGCAGGGTCTTGGGGGACGCCCCGCGCTGTGCCTGCCTGCAGATTGCGAAGGACGTCGGGCAGCAGCACGGCACCGAGGTGGGCGAGGCGGTCTTCCAATTCCCCAGCGGTCTCAGTCGACCCGATGGGGGTGGACACTGTAGCTAGGACGGGCCCGGCATCGAGCGCGGGCAGAATCTGGATGATGCTGACACCGGTCACACTGTCGCCCATCCAAATGGCGTGGGCCACGGGCGAAGCACCTCGGTGCCGGGGGAGCAGCGAGGCATGAACGTTGATCGCAGCGAGCCGGGGGATCCGCAGAACGTCCGGCGAGAGAATCTGCCCATAGGCGGCAACAACCAGTACATCGGGACGCAACTGGAGGAGCGAATTGACCCCCTCGGAGGTGTTGATGCTGGCCGGTTGCAGCACAGGGGTCTGCCGCGAGAGCGCGAGTTGTTTTAGGGTGTTCTCGTGTTCGCGACGCCGTCCGGGGGCAATTCGATCGGGCTGAGTGATTAGCCCTACCACCTCGTGCCCTGTCTGGTAGAGAATCTCGAAACTGGGGAGGGCGAATTCACCGGTCCCCATCATGACCATGCGGAGGGGGGTCATGACTGCCGCTGCACCAGTTCGCGCAGTTGTTGCTCAAGTTCAGTATCGGCGGGAATGATTCCCGTCTGTTGTTGCTGGCGGAATGCCGTTTCGAAGTCGTTGACCTGCGAGGCAACTTCCCGCCGGGCGAACTCGCTCAGGCGATCGATGAAGAGCACGCCATCGAGATGGTCGAGTTCATGCTGGACAGCCCGACTGGCGAGATCATCCACGGTCATTTCGAAGCCGGCGCCGGTCAGGTCGTAGGCTTCAATCACCACTTCCTGCGAACGCCGGACTGGGTGGTACAGCTTTGGCAGCGAGAGGCATCCCTCCTCGGCTTCGATGGTCCCCTTGCGTTCGATGATTTCGGGATTGATGAAGACGTGTTCTTCCTCTTTTTCGTTCGGGTCGGCAGTCAGGTTCAGGATGAACAGCCGCCAGGGAAGCCCCACCTGATTCGCAGCCAGACCTATTCCTTCGGCGGCATACATCAGGTCGAACATCTCGCGAACAATCTGCCGTAGTTCGTTGTCGATCCGAATGATCGGCGTCGATTTGAACCGCAGTGCGGGATGGGGGAAGTGAACAATCTGCATTCCGGGCACCTGACGGCCGATCGACGCGGGCCGGAAGCCCGGCAAGCTCAGCACGAAAGAGAAACTGAAGGGGAAACGACGACATCGGGTGAGAAGGACCGACCGAGTGCCGCAGATCTTAAGCTCGCAGCCGGCAGGGCAATTTAGGCCCCGCGTTACTGTCGTGTTAGCGAGTATAGACCGTTGGCGAGAGGGGGTCGAGTTGCCACCCCCGGTTCGCAGGAACACTCGGAACCGCGTTGGTCAAGCACCAAGATGGACTGAGAGTCGACGCGCAGGCCGGTGGTCTAGCGACGCGGGCGAGGCATCACTGCCGTCGCACCCGGGGAGGGGAGCTTGCCCTTCTGCAGGGCCAACGGCAGGCGGAGTCTCTGGTAGGCGGGGTCGTTTGTGTGAATCCAGACCGTCCCGCGATGGTTGCCCTGGGGTAAGTCGGCGGGAACCGAGACCTGCAGTCGGTAATGGCGATGCCCTTCGTCATCATCCTCGGTGGCGACGTGGGTCACCTCGGCGAGCTCCGGAGGATGACTCTCGATGCGGGTGATTTCGAGTTTGCGTTCCCGGCGATCCACCACTTCGGCGGACTGCAGCATTGGGCTGTCATCGGTGAGGTAGATCATCACTGCCCGCGGTCGAACCACGACCTGGTTATCGGGGAGGGTAACGCGGAAGCGGACCGTGGTTTGCTGCGGTTCAGGGTCACGATAATAAACGGTGACCGAATATTCCTTGGGACCAACCGACTGGTTGGCCGTCTGCACTCGCAATAGAAACTCGCCCCGTTCGCCAGGATCAAGCTGCTGCGAGCCCGCCGCGAGTTGGGGCTGCAGGCATCCGCAGCTCGAATCAAGGCGATCGATGGTGACCAGACGCTCGGAGTTGTTGACGAAGCCGAAGTGCGTCCGGACCTCTTCCGTTGGAATGACCGCCCCATAATCGATGAGGTATTGCTCGAAGGCCAGGGCCGGGAGCGGCGGACTGGCGGCGATCGAACGTTGGGTCGGGACTGTGAATTGGGCCACCACGCCACAACATAGGGGAACCGACCAGGCGAGCAGCCAATGGCCGTTGCCCAGAATCCTTCCTAAGACACCACGGAGAGGCAACTGCATCGCAACGAGGCCTTGCTTAGGGAGATGAAGGGGAGCGGAGTCAGCCGGTTGCCCGAACGGTCCACTTAACATCAACGTCCCCCTTACCAGAATTCCATAACCCGACTCAATAGCGACTCGCTGCCAGGGATTTCCTCACTTACCCAAGCTGCCTCGTTCACCAATCGGCCGGTTTCGACATGTGGTCGCCCCAGGCTCGACCGCCTGAATTCCCGAGCAGATTGTCGAAGCGAAGATCAGCTCGACCTGAACCCACGGACGAACCAATCGCGAATCCGCGATTCGGTGGAGCTCAAGCGATTGAAGCGGCAACGATGTTGGAAATCCGAGCGAGGAACTCGCCTCCGGGCTCTTGAGGTTGCGTGGTCAACAAGAGGCAGAAGGCGTCTTGGTCGGGGTCCAGCCAGAGGACGGTACCCGTCGCCCCCCAGTGCCCGAAGGTGCGGGGCCCCAGCAGATCGCCAAAGTTCGCACTGTGGGCGGGCCAGTTCAATCGCCAGCCCAAGCCCCAGGGACGGCACCGCCGATCGTCGGAAGGCACCTCTCGCATCCCCTCAAGCTGATTTCGAGTCGCCGCCTGCCGGGAGGCCCCCGAGATCCACTGGTCGCCTTGCCATCCGAGCATCAGCCCTGCCATCCGGGCCAGGTCGGCGGGTGTCGTCAACAACCCACCCCAAGGGGCTCCTAATTGCCGCCAATAACGACTGTTCCAATTCCAGTCGCTCCCCTCGAGTTGCTCGGGGGGCAGGCGGAGGCGGGCGACGCGATCGATCTTGGGTTGAGCCCCTGCGAACCAGTCGTCGGGTGCCCCAAGTGCCGTATCGGCACAGCCGAGCGGAGCGAAAAGTTGCTCGTGCAGAAACTGCGCACAGGGCTGACTGGCGACACGGGCGATCACTTCGCCCAATACGGCGAAGCCCATGCTCTGATACTGCACGCCTCGCCCAGGGGGAAAAACGAGCGGCCCCTCGGCGGTCGCCGCGACAAACTCCTTGAGCCCGGCCCGGGCCTGACGCAGTTCGAGATTGTTGGGAGGCATGTCTGGCAACCCCGACGTATGAGTCACCAAATGCCGCAGTGTGATCGCGTGCTTCCCCTGTCGACCAAACCCGGGTAGAAAGCGCTCGACACGGTCATCGAGTGCCAGCAAGCCTCTCTCGACCAGTTGCAGCAGCCCCAACGCTACGATTGGCTTGGTGATGGAGGCAATCAGAAAGATCGCATCACGCTTGAGTGGGAGATCGCTGGGCCAAGGTCCCTGCCGACCCCAGACCCAAGTCTCCGAAACCACTCCCCGTCGGCCGACACACATGGCCGCTGCAGGAATCTTGCCTGCCTCACACCACTCCAACAGTAGACAATAGGACCGAGCGAGTCGGGCAGGGTCGAATCCGGGAGGCGTCTCTGACGCGAAGGAGTTGACACTCAAGCGATGCAGCCACTAAAGGCGAATGACGCGGTGCGGGGCCAAGGTCCTTAGGAGGGTATCGACTACCATAATGGCACGGGTCAGAGGGCTCGCGCGAATCAGCCACTGTGGCTTACTGCGGGCAACCGCGCCAACGGGAAACCAAGCACCCCTTTTTGCAAAATGACTCAGGACAGGCGAATCCCGCGTCACACACCCAGCTCGTGCACGGTGAACAAACGGTTCAGGTGGGTCACTTCGAGAACCGATCGGAGGTTCGCCGAGGGATTATGGAGGTGAACCTGGAAGCCATCCCGAGTGAGGGCAGCCAATAGCCCAAGGATTGCACTGGGCAGGAAGTCGACCCCCGAGAGGTTAAACGCGATGGACGAGGAGCCATTCTGCCGGAGCATGGCTCCCAGGTCTTGTCGAATGGAATCCAGATCGAGCTGATCGGGGAGAACGGGTCCTACGAACCCGACCACCGTGGTCTCACCTGACTCGAACACACGTAGAAAATCAGTCGCAGACGGCATAGCACACCGAGGAACACAGACATCCCCCCCGGCAACCGCGGGAGGAAGGAACAGGCACGGGTCGCGGGAACCGGTAAACGACCAAGTGTCTACCACCGACCCCCACTCCTCTTGCTCTCGAATATGAAATAGTCTAGTTCAGACGCAGAAAGCGACGACCTGGATCACAACCAATCTTCCCTGATTCAGATGCTGCCACCCCATCAATCGGCAAAACCGGTCTTCTCTTGAGAAAATAGACCTGTGTTACTCGTGTATGAACACTATGTTAACAATTGTTCCGATTATAATAACAAAAGAATACTTTATCTCACAGGCCATGATCCTTCAGAGAGTCATTCACCAGTGGCAGCCGCAGAACCAATCCCTGCGGGATGATCCAAATCCCTTGTCTTGAGAGACGGAACTGTCAGGACTCCCGAAACCCGAATCCAAAGGAATCGGGGATTGGAAAAGTAGGGAATGCTGGGGTTTTCATGGTTCTCGTGTGGTCGTGTCAACCAGAACTAGACCATACTTTTTGGTGTTTTCCAGTCTAACCCGTTGCCGGGCAACGGGTTGCTGAAAACGCGAAGGCGCGGTTCT
>CAIUHT010000336.1 GCA_903898975.1 uncultured Planctomycetaceae bacterium | reverse complement strand
TGCTGCATCACCCGGTTTGCCGGCCTGCTGGATCCCTGGCGCATGGCGGTAGACGAACACGCGAACGAACGGTGTGAACCGCCGCTCCCTCTCGACTTCGAGTCCAGCAACGGTGGCCAATCGCAACCATTCCCGTCGCGCCAGGAAATGAAACACTCCCGGCCCAAAGGCCAAGGCATTCGCCCAATCACGCAGGTGTTCGACGACCACCACTTTCCCTTTCACGGCCAGGATTCGAGCCAGCTCTCGGAAGAACGCCTCCCGCTGACTCGGCGAGCGGATCTCGTGCGCGGTCATGAGCAGGAAGACGGCCTCGGCCCAACCGCTGTCGATTGGGAGTGCATCGGCGCAAGTTGGGATGCCGGACACGACTGCCTGTTGTTTTCGGGCTCTGGCAATGGCTGGCTCAGTCATCGATGCCGGGTCGTAGATGTCAAGTGCCTTGCCGTCCGCCCCCGGGAATATCGCGGCCAACGGCGCTTGGGTTTCCTCCAGCCCGGCGTTGATGTGGACCCACCGCGCCGGTGCCGATGTGAATTCCTGGCGGAGCCAGCGCCACCGGGTCAGTTCGGAGCGATCGAAGACCCAATGGGCGGCCAGGAACGACGCACACGCCAACCAAGCTGCCAGCGCGGCACCAGTCGCCATCGTCCACCGCAGGGGCGACGGCGCGCTGGGCAGGCACGCAACAGCCGCGCCAGAAATGACGACCACCGCAGAAACAGCGTAAAAGGGCCAATTGTAACGGGCGATCTGGAGCGCTCCCGTGAACGCCCCTCGCTGCGCTGCTGCAATCATAGAAGTCCTCCAACCGGTACTAAATGCCCCCGGTAGACGCTGTCAGCCTGCCGTCACGAAGGGCGACATGACCTCTGACCACACGAAGAATCTGTCCACGACGCCGACGTTGCTGAGTCGACCCTGTCAGCGGGCTGGTTTTTGCGGGGCGTAGGCTTCTCGAACGCCGGGCAGGGCCTGAGTGGGCAATTCTCGATGCCCCAGCGGCAGGCGAACGCAGCAACCCTCCCCGTCGTCTGAGATATTCGTCCGGTCGGGCCTTGTCCGGCCAGCTCCCGACGGATTGGCCAATGGGCCGTCAGTGGGGGCGGTTGCTGGTGGATGGGGGCTCGGTTCCCTCGGCTGTGGCTTGATCCCCCCTAGGCCAGGATTCCGCGGACGACTTCGCCGTGGATGTCTGTCAGCCGGAAATCGCGGCCCTGGAAACGGTAGGTCAACCGGGTGTGGTCGACCCCCAGCAGGTGCAGGATGGTGGCGTTCAGGTCGTGCACGTGCACCCCGTCGCGGACCACGTTGTAGCCGTAGTCGTCGGTTTCGCCCCACGTGAGGCCCCCACGGATCCCTCCGCCAGCCAGCAGCACGGGGAAGCAGCGGGGGTGGTGATCGCGGCCGTAGTTGTCGTTCGACAGACCCCCTTGCGAGTAGACGGTGCGGCCGAATTCGCCCCCCCAGACCACGAGGGTGTCTTCGAGCAGTCCCCGGCGTTCGAGGTCGGCCAGCAGGGCGGCGGTGGGCTGGTCGGTGTCTTTGCATTGTCCGCGGAGGGCGGCGGGCAGGCCTCCGTGGTGGTCCCAGCCCATGTGGAAGAGCTGGATGAACCGCACATCGCGTTCTGCCAGGCGCCGCGCCAGCAGGCAGTTGGCCGCGTAGCTGCCGGGCCGGGCGACATCGGGGCCGTAGCTTTCCAGGATGTGCTGGGGCTCTCCCGCGACATTCAGCAGTTCGGGCACGCTGGCCTGCATGCGGAAGGCCATTTCGTACTGGGCGATGCGGGTCTGGATCTCGGGATCGTGGAGTTCGTCGTGGCGGAGGGCGTTGAGCGCCTTCAACCGGTCGAGCGTTCCCCGGCGGGCCTCGCGGGTGACCCCGGGGGGATCGCTCAGGTACAGCACGGCGTCGCCACGATTGCGGAACTTCACCCCCTGGTGCCGGGAGGGGAGGAAGCCGCTGCCCCAGAGCCGGTCGTAAAGGGGCTGATCGTCGGGGCGTCCACTCCCGAACGATGTGAGCACGACATAGGCGGGGAGATCGGCGTTTTCGCTGCCGAGGCCATAAGCGGCCCAGGCCCCAATGCTGGGGCGGCCGGGGAGTTGCGAGCCGGTCTGGGCGAAGGTGATGGCGGGGTCGTGGTTGATCGCCTCGGTGTTGAGGGTGCGGATGAGGCACCATTGGTCGGCGTACTTCGCCATGTGGGGGAGCGTTTCACCGAACCACATGCCCGATTGCCCGTGCTGGGCGAACTTGAAGATGGAGGGAGCGACGGGGAAGGTCGCCTGGCCCGACGTCATGGTGGTGAGGCGTTGCCCCTGCCGAATGGACTCGGGGAGGTTTTCCCCCCGACGCGCCTCAAGCCCGGGCTTGGGGTCGAACAGCTCCAGCTGCGACGGCGCCCCCGATTGAAACAGCGAGATGACCCGGCGAATGCGGGCCGGATGATGAACTGCAGGGAGATGTCCGAGCGCGGGCTGAGAGCCGACCGCACTGCTGGCAGCCGTGGTGGGGGCTGGTGCGGCGTGAGCCCGGGGAGAGTTCGCCAGGGCCGACCCGGCCAGCAGCGAGGCAAACGCCGCACGCCCCACGCCATGGGCGGTCTGCCCCAAGAAGAGGCGGCGGTTGACGAGGTCGCATGGTTCCATGCGGTGGGGAAGGGGGGGCATGGGAGAAATCCTGGAGTGGGCGGGGAAGGGGTGCGCCCGGCGGCGCGCGGGAGTGAACGGGGGGGGGATGATGCGTGTGGCGTAAGAGTTGACCAGCGTCACTCCCGGGTGGTCGCTTCGTCGAGGTTCAGCAGCGTGTTCGCCGTGAGGGTCCACGCCGCCGCCTCGGGAGTGGGGCGGTTCGCCGGGCGGGGGGTTTCGCCCACCTGCAGCAGTTTGTCCGCAAGTTCGGGCTGGGCCTGGAAGCGGGCGAGGTCGGCGGTGAAGCCCTCGACGAGGATCTGCAGTTCCTCGGGACGGGCGGCCCGGCCGAGCACCAGCTTGACCCCGTGGTTCAGGCGATCTTCGAGACGCGGGCCGGCTTCCGCCTGCATCCGCTCGGCAAGCTGCCGGGCCGCCTCGACGTACGTCACTTCGTTGAGCAGGGCGAGCGCCTGCAGCGGGGTGTTGGTGCGAGAACGGCGGGGGGTGCAGACTTCGCGGTTGGGGGCGTCGAAGAGCAGCATCGACGGGGGGGCGGCGGTCCGCTTCCAGATGGTGTAGAGCGACCGGCGGTAGAGCCCGGGGCCCGCTTCGTGCTGATAGCGGAGCAGATCGCCGTACCGGCTGGTGTCGTCCCACACGCCGTCGGGCATGTAGGGCCGCACGCTGGGGCCGCCGATTTTGTCGACGAGCAGGCCTGCCGCGGCGAGCGCCTGGTCGCGAACCATTTCCGCCGAGAGCCGGAACCGCGGTCCGCGCGACAGCAGCCGGTTGTCGGGATCGATCTCAAGCCCCTGGGGGGCGACCCGTGCCGACTGGCGGTAGGTGGCACTGGTGACCAGCAGGCGGTGCAGTCCTTTCATGTCCCAGGCATGCGCGGGGACACCAGCGACCGGGGCCATGACTTCGGGCTGCATGAATTCGACGGCGAGCCAGTCGAGCAGTTCGGGATGGCTGGGGAACTCGGCTTGCGAGCCGAGGTTTTCGGACGTCTTGACCAGGCCGGTGCCAAAGAAGCGTTCCCACGCTCGGTTGACCCAGACGCGGGCGGTGAGCGGGTGCTGGCGGTGGGTCATCCAGCGGGCCAGCCCCAGGCGGTTGTTGGGGCTCCCTTCAGGCAGCGGGGGGAGGACGGCGGGGAGACCAGCGGTCACGACATCGCCCGGCCGGTCGTACTGCCCGCGGATCAGCACGCGCGCCTCGCGGACCGCCCCTTCCTTCATCACCATCACATTGGCGAACGACTTGGGCAGATCGGCAAGTTCCTGCTTGAGCTTCGCGGTTTCGTCATCGGCCTTGCGGACCGGGTTGTCGATGTTGGCGCGGAACCAGGCGAGCAGTTCGGCCCGCTGGTCGGCGTTCCGCTCGGCGGGGGGGATCTTGGCGACCGCGAGCAGCGTGGCCGGGAACCGCGACCCCTCGAGGTTCACACTGTCGGCGGGGAGCGCGGTGGTCGAGAGCCGGAACTTGCCAATGTTGTGCTGGGCGATCGACTCGTGGTGCAGGCGGACGACCAGCCTGGTTCCCGCGGGAGCCGCGACCGGGGTGGCGGTGAGGAACATCGCCTTGAGGGGCTGCTTGCGGGTGGGGCCATCGGCGGCCCAGCCCTTGCCGCGGTCTTTGCCGAGGGTGTGGGCGATCTCCCAGCCTGGCTGCGAGTAGTCGGCGACCGCCTTCTGGAATTCGGGGCGGAGCGGTTCCTGTTCGGGGGGACGCAGTTCGACCTCGACCCGCGAGAGGACGAAGTTGCCATTGAAGGCCCGGCCGACGCTCTGGTTGGGGAGGCTGGCATCGGGGAAGCATTCGACCAGCAGACCGCCGAACGCTCCACCAGGAAGAGTTGCTTCGAGTTCGTAGGTATCGTGGCTGGGATTGGGGCCACCCACCAGCCAGCTGCCATCGGGCTGCCGGGTGAGGGTGGCGCCGCCGGTCGAGCGGGCGGCGGTCGGCTCGAGCGCGACCCAGCCCGTGCTGGACTTCGCCGCGAGTTCCTGGAACTGGGGCTCCCATTGTTCGACGAGGGCGGGGAGCTGCTCAGCGGCGACGCGGGCGCGTTCAGCCGCCGCCGTCACCAGTTGGCCAAGTTCCTGCTGCCGGTTCAGCTGCGCGGGGGTGGGGACGGGCTCGACGGGGTCGGTGTTCCGCGATTCGCCCCCGAGGGTGCCGCTTTCGGGCACATTGTTGAAGTAAGAGAAGAAGCGGTAGAACTCGGCCTGGGAGATGGGGTCGTACTTGTGGT
>CAIUHT010000335.1 GCA_903898975.1 uncultured Planctomycetaceae bacterium | reverse complement strand
GCGTGATCTTCCCCGCGGCGGGGGTCCTGGTTGACCAGTTCGACCAGTTGCTCGATGGTGTGCCGGCCATCGCCCACGACCAGCGGAGGCTCGCGACGGGCCGCCGCCACCAGTTGATCACCAATCACCAGCAGCCGATGGTCGCAGCCCGGGGCGAACTTCTCCACCAGGATGGACGACCCCTCTTCGCGGGCCGCGTCAAACGCCGCCGCCACCTGCTCGCGGGTCGTCAGGTTGACCGCCACCCCCCGCCCCTGGTTGCCATACTGCGGCTTGACCACCACCGGCAGCCCGATCTCGCAGGCGACCGTCCAGGCCTCCTCGGCACTGGCGACAGGGCGCCCCTGGGGCACCGGGACCCCGACCGACTTGAGCAGGGTCTTGGTCAGTTCTTTGTCCTGGGCGATCGACTCGGCGATCGCGCTGGTCCGGTCGGTTTCGGCCGCCAGGATCCGGTGTTGCCGCGAACCCCAGCCAAACTGCACGAGGCTCCCGTCGTTGAGCCGGCGGAAAGGAATGCCCCGCCTGGCCGCCGCCCGCACAATCGACCCCGTACTGGGCCCCAGCCGGATGTGCTGGTCGTGCGACCGCAGCTGCCGCACCAGGCCGCTTACATCGCATGCCTGATCGTGAATAGCGGCCTGGATGATCTTGCGGGCCGCCTCGACAGCCGAGCGGCCGGTCTCTTCCTCGATGTACTCGACCACGACCTTGAGAGCCCCTCCCTCACCTGCGGGAGTGGTCTTGCTGAACTGCACAGCGGCACCCGCCTGCTGTTGCAGTTCGAGGCAGAGTCGCTCGAGCGTGTGGGCGAGCGTCAGGTCGCCCAGTTGACCCTCGGGACGCGTGATCGCGAACAGCTTGGGGAACCAGTGCCTGAGCCGGGTTTCGAACCCCGGAATCTCGCGCACCGGATACCGCATCGCCCCGAGATCAACGCTCAGTTCGAGGGCGGTGCAGCGAGTCCAGATGTTGGGGCCCCGCAGGGCACGGACTTGGCGAAGTTCCATGGAGATTCCTTGAAACCTGAGGCTCTCTCGAGGAGGACCACCGAGGCCGCCAGTCGGGATCCGCCGGAGTCAATCCAGCCTGATCGCGGGACGGCGCTGGGAAGCAGGGAGGGGGGAGGGGGTGGGAAGCGTCTTGAATCGGGTGGGGCAGGGCAACGGCTAAGACGAAGGTCTGTTGGAAACGGGTGCCAACTCAGGCTACTGGGTGACTTGGTTGGTGATGAGTTGGTCGGTGACGATTTGGTCGGTGACTGGCTCGAGGGGACGAAAGTCGGAACAGGATGGCTGATTCCGACTCGGGCTCCATTCGCCAGTCACCCGCAGGTGAGCCAGGCGAACAGAGGCCATCTCGCGCAGTCGATGGCGTGTTGGTTGAGGCTGGAGAAGTGTGTGTCGCTTGGTCGCCCGCAGGTGGAGTTGTGAAGGCAGGTCAGTGACTCAAAGGTTGGTTCGTGATGATTATGTCGAGGCCGGGGCCCCTTGGGAGGGCTCAGCTTCAGGTTCGGGCCGGGCGGGCCGGACCG
>CAIUHT010000334.1 GCA_903898975.1 uncultured Planctomycetaceae bacterium | reverse complement strand
CCAACACTGAGAGCCGGCACCGAGTGGTGCGCTGCTTTCACCGCCGAATTGCAGACCGCAGTCGCTGGACTAGTCAATAATGAGGCTCCACCACTGCTTTCAGGTGAATTGGCACGCGATGCCCTAAAACTGTGCCATCTTGAAGTGAAGAGTGCACTCACCGGTAAAGTGATCCCTGTCAGGTAGCCTTGACCATGAACGACTCGCCGGCGGGCGGCGTTGAGATCTATTCCGATTCGGTACAAACCTAGAATTTGGCTTGACTGAAAGTGTCGGGTTGGGAGTCAGGTCAGCGATAGCCTGCATCAGCGAGTTTCGCCCCGGGGTAATAATAGGTGAATATGCGTTGAGCGCTCCAACCCTTCTGAGCCAGCCCGCGTGCCCCCCACTGGCATAACCCCACACCATGGCCATGTCCCTGACCTTCGAAGAGGAGATCGGTGCCCTGTTCGCGGATCGTAAACCGCGGACTTGAAAGCCCTTTATTGGAAAAAACCTGTCGAATCTCGGCTCCCGTCAGTTCTATCTCCCCTCGCTCGTCACGCAGTCGGCAGTCCCCCACCTTATCCCTGACCAATTGAATCGTTCGGAGTGTCCCGAGCGTCTTCCCCTTTCTTCTCGCCGCCTTTCGAAACAATTCCTCCGCTTCCTTGCGCGAAACACGAATCTGCCAACGATAGAGGCGGGCTTCGCGGCAGTGATCACAGGGCACACTCTGAAGCGGAGGGGCCGCGTCGGCGAACACAGCTTGACCATCAACTGTACAGCCACCACAGACGGCACCATAGTAAGCACAGAACAGATCTTCACAATAAGTCCCGATCACCCCACGGGTCGCCTCGACAGTCGCACGACTGGAGGCACTCTCTCCCGCGAGCAACCGCCCCTTGTCATCTCGGTACTGAAACCCGCGATACTTCTGGCTGCGTGTCGAAGCATACAAATCAAGTGCTCCTCCGGCGGATGACCGCGACTGCTGATACAGCGCATAGGTCCGCGCGACAATCGCCTGAGCTCGCCGGGCTTCCTCGGGGAATGAAGCAGGCATCTCACTGTCAACGACACTCGCAAGGTACTGCTCAAGGGGGAGCACATTGACCGGCAAAACTCTCCTACCGGCCGCTGGACTTATCCTAACAACCCCTCGATACAGCGTCTGATCGACCCAGATCGCCGGAGGAGTTGTCGCGATCACTTCGACAGCCCCCGTGCCAAACCGCCGATCTCCGAACTCAATTCCACCATCGCCGACAAAGACTCGGCAGGAGTGGAGCAATTTTGCCTGCCAAAGCACTCTTCCAGTGGTTAAGTCACAGACTTGGAACGGACCACTGACAGACAGATTGAATGCAGCGACGGGAGATTCTTTCAATCCGACCCGAATCTGCGGCTCCACCGACACCAAGCCACTTCGCAAACGAAGGGTGGGACGCTCCGAGAGATTCTCGCGAAAGCTGTCTCGTGAGTTTGTCTGGGGACGCGACCGTCTCAAATCAAGCCACGGAATTGCCCAGATCAAGACTAGACAGCCCAACAGAGACACCACCGACCAGGCCATCCGGCGCACGACCAGAATCTCCCAATCCTTGAATGTCCTATCCACGCGGCCAGTGCACTAGCTAGTGCACTGGCCAGAGCGGAATTTATGAACACACATTTAGTCGACTGACTTGGCCTGACGCAACGAAAGTCCGTCAATCAGCCAAATCGGATTGAGCCGGCCAAGCGAATGCCACATCATCAATCGTTACGCAGCCGGAGTCCAATGTCATTCAGTTTGCTGCGAACCTCGTTCAGTGAGGTCACACCAAAGTTCTTGCTCTCGAGTAACTCGTCGGGCGTCCTGGCAATCAGGTCTCCCAACGTCACGATTCCCAGCCTAGTCATGCATTTTCGAGCGCGAACTGAGAGATTCAGTTCGGCGACCGGACGACTGACCATCGTCTGTTGCTGAGGCGAAAGGGACTCTTGGATACCGAAATCGCGGGGCTTTTCTTTGCTTGCCAACTGGCCCAACTTGAGCCCCTTTGCGTCGAGCATCTCCTTGATTTCTCGCAGCGACGTTTCCCCGAAATTCTTGCCCGACAGCAGATCCTGTTCGGTCAGACGGACCAGATCCTCGAGAGTCTGCACCCCCATTTTTTGAAGGCAGTTGCGGGCTCGAACCGACATTTCAAAATCACTCACTGCCGTCTGCAACATCTGTTTTTGACGCTGTTGCTGCCGAAGCGAGTCTTCGTCGAATGGCAAATTCGTGGTGGACTCGATGTCTTTTAGATAGAGCCTAGCCCGGCTATGCGTTGGGTCGACCTCCAACGCCCGCCTGAAGCAGAATGCGGCGGCTGGATAGTTCTCGGAATCTTCGTACAATAACCCAAGATTCAGCAGAGCCGAAAGATGGAGTGGTGGCTTAGCAAGCGCTCGTTCGTACAGCTTTACCGCGTCTTCGTCATTCCCGCGTTGAGCATTCAATTGGGCGAGCCAGAATAGCGCCCGCTGATGTCCGGGGTTCATGTCTATCGCTCTAGTAAAATACTCCACCGCCCCATATGTGTCTCCGCGATCGGCCATGAGACAGCCCATCTGATACGAATATTCCGCTTTTGTCGCTCCTCCCTGAGAAGCGGCTGTCTTCAGCAGTTCCTCAGCCTTCGAGAGATCGCCCCCCGCACGCGTCGCTCCGGCCTGAAGCAACATGGCCTGAACCTTGTCGTAGCCATGCTTTCCGGAAGCGGCAAAAGCTTCCGCAGCCTCCGAGTAGCGACCAAGCCCTAGCAGTGCCTGCCCACGATAGTAGTCGGCGATACCATCCCCCTGACAGCGGGAGAGCATAGGTTCGGCCACTCGTGACTGCCCAAGCAGGTAAAAAGCGAGCCCCGCGCGGAATTCCTTAGCTTTTGAGCGAGATCCTTCCTCCAACTCATTCGCCACGGCATACGCTGCTTGTCGCAATTCGCTCGCCTGACCATTCACCACAGCCTGTTCCAAAGCCCTTACGTCCTCGGCCGTCAGGGCTGCCGTTCCACTCATCAGGTCGCGAATGTCAACCGGCTGGGTCAGTGTGGCAACCACAGTGAACTCTCCTCACTTTGAAACCAACCGGCAATGGACGGACACGCAATCAAGCGGACCAATCTCTACCGGCGCACTCAGAAAACCGCACCACCATCTGGGCGGACGGGCCTGTTCGCTTCGAGTTATAGCGT
>CAIUHT010000333.1 GCA_903898975.1 uncultured Planctomycetaceae bacterium | reverse complement strand
GCGATTCCCCCTCGGCGGTCTGGCGGGCCCTCGCCGACCGGCTGACCGGGCTGCAGCACACCCAGCGGGGGGTGGTGATCATCGCCGACCAGGTGGAAGGGGCCACCCCCGAAACCCGGCAGCAACTCGCGCGACTGGCTCGCACCCTCGCCACGCGGGGGACACTGGTGCTGGTCGAGACCCTGCCAGCCAGCAGCCTGGCGAGTGCGTCGCCCACCGACTCTTTGGCCGAGTTGATTGACCTGCCGGTCCCGTTGCCCTGGCTGGGACCGCAAGAGATTGGCCCCTGCCTCGCCGCGTGTTGGGAGCGTGAAGCCGAGCGAGCCGCACTGGCGACCCCGCAGGCGTGCGACCGACTGCACCGCGCCACGGGGGGCTCGCTGAGGCGGTTGGGGCGCTTGATTCCGCTCTGCCTGGCGGCGGGCCTGGCGTTCGACATCGAAACGATCGACGCCGAACTGGTCGCCGATGTGGCGGAAGAGCTGAACCCGCACCGCGCGCTTCCCGGCGAAATTCCCGCCAACCCGGCGTTGGTTGGCTCGACCCCCGACACGGCGAACAGCGCGGCGATCTGAGCGATCGCGACGGGGTGCCGCGTTGGTCCACAGCGTCGGTGCCCGGCGGCAAGACAAGGCGGGTGGCAGCGACACAGGTTCGCCCGCCCGCGCGCTCTTCGACACTCGTTCCGGTCAGTTGCGGAGGACCTCGCGGGCTCGCAGCAGCAGGCGGTCGACGGTTCCCAGCTGGCGGATCTCTTCGAGTCGCGCGCGGAGTCGGGCGGGGTCGTCGGTGATGATGTTCGCACAGCCCGCATCGAGCAATGGGGCCACCCACTTCGGGTCGTTGATCGTCCACGGGTGAACCTCGATCTGGCGGAGCCTGGCCCGCTCGACCAGTTCGCGGGTCGCCAGTTCGCGGGCGACCATCAGGTAGTTGACCCGCAGCTTCGAGAGGTCCCCCAGGGCATTCGCCGCGATGAAACCGATCTCCACCTCGGGAGCCAGCTTCCGGGCGTGTTGAATGGCCTCGTAAGACTGCGAGCAGATGCGCGATCGGGCCAGCAGGTTGCGGTCGCGCAACAGCGCCACCACCCCCTCGACCAGCGGTTCCTCATCGGCCCGCCCGTGGGGCTTGAGTTCGATATTGAGGCGGATTCTGCCCTGGGTGGCCCCCAACAGCTGGGCCAGCGACGGGGCCCGCTCCCCCGCAAACCCCGGCGGCCCAAACGCCGAGCCAACATCGAAGCGCTGGATCTCGGCCAGCGTGCAGTCGGCCACCCGCCGGTGTCCGCCACCAATCCGGGCCACGTCAATGTCGTGCAGCACCACCAGCTCTCCGTCGGCGGTCCGCTGCACATCGATCTCGGCCCATTCGGCTCGATCGGCGATTGGCCCGGCGTTGAAGTGGGCGAAGCCCAGGTCGATGGAGATGCCCCGGGCCTGCTCTTCCGGGAGGCGATCGGTGGCGATGCCGGTGAGGGCTTGGACCAGGCGGGTCTTGCCATGGTCAATGTGCCCGGCGGTCCCGAGGATGACGGGCCTCGAGCCGGGGGGGCACGGGGCCGGGGGGCTCATGACTCGGGCCAGTGCACCGAGCGCAGCCGCTGGAGGTCGCCGAAGGCGGCCTTGGGGCGGTGAGAGGCGTCAAACAGGCCGGCGTGGGGGAAGCGATGGGGCTGGGCGTCGCTGAGGTGGTTCCAGAAGATGGCGACGACGTAGGGCTTGGCCAGCAGCAGGGCGATGTGTTCCTGGAGCCAGGCCCCCTGGGCGGCTTCCGAGACGGGACCGCGCCAGGTATCGGGGGCGACTTCGAGATCGGTGGTGACCTGCTCGTCGGGCCCGGTGTGCGAGGGGAAGGCGAGGGTCACGTGCAGCGGAATGGAGAGCAGGCTCCAGAAATCGATGAGCCGGGAGAAGTCGAGCAGATCGCGCGAAGCCGACCCCGACGGGGAGTACCCGATGGCGATTTCGAGATTGATACCCGAGAGGGCGGCCCCGGCACGGACGAGGGCGTCGGCGAAGTGCAGCGGGGCCAGCTTGTGCTGGCCTCGGGCCTGGTAGTCGCCCCAGGGCTGGTCGATGCGGATGAGCAGCTGGGCGTCGTCGTCGGCGCGGCGGGCCGCCTCGAGCACGCGGGCCACCAGCGTCAGCCGATTCTCTTCCGAGAGCCCGAGCGCCCCGCCCGAGTTGGCCCGGGCGGCGATTTCCCAGATGCGCAGCTGCCCCTGGTACTTGCTGACGGTGGTTTCCACGAAGTCGCAGAAGAAGCTCTGCAGGTTGAAGAAATCGCCGCTCCACTGCTCGAGCCAGGGGGGGAGGCCGTTGGGAGAGAAATCGAGCAGCGGGCCCCCGCGGACGAGATGCTTGTTGGCGATGGCCCAGTCGACCTGGGCCTGCGGAATCTCCCAGTGAAGTTCCCCTTCGACCGGTTCGATGCAGCGCCACTGCATGGGGACCGCCACGCCACTGAAGACCTGCCCGAACTGTTCGAGTTGCGGGGTGGCCAGCAGGGTGTCGCCGAGGCTGCAGCCCAGGCTGGTGGGCAGCTGCGGATACTGGCGGTGGCGGAACTGCAGCCGCTGCGAGGCGTAGCTGCGGGTGATGAGGTCGGCGGCGAGGCAGGCCTGTTCCAGGGCCTGCTGGGCGAGCAGGCTGGCGACATTGGGGTCGTCCTGCTGGGCGACGGCGCGGGCGAACAGCTGCTGGGCCGACCGCTGCAGCGGGGGGAACTCGGGGGGAACCTGCATGTTCCCCGACTGCCAGGTCGCGACCTGGTTCCGCAACTGGACAATCTTGCCTCGGGCCAGTTCGACCACCAGCAGGTACGGCTCGCTCCGCTCGGGGAGCGACGCGGTGGTGAGGACGGGGCGGCCAAAACCAGCGACGGGCCAGGCGATGCTGAGCTTCGAACTGTCGTTCGACATGCGGCGACAGAGCAGCAGCGAGCCGTCAATGTCGATGCGGGTCGGCCAGACGCTTTGATCGGGGGCGCTGAGAAATCCTCGGTGCGCCTCGGGCCAGTCGGCCACGGGGAGCCACGAGGGAATCACGAACTGCATCACGCCCATGGTCGGTTCCTGGGCCGGCCGTCGGCCTTGGGGCAGCTCGGGGCCAGTGGAAATTTTCACCCCTCGGGAGACAACCCAGTGGGTCGATCCCGACGGGCAGCGGTCGCTCCTGTCGATCCCCCGGCACTCGACGCCTCACTCCCGGGGTGCGGGGATTCTAGTCCCGTCTGTTTTTTGGATGCAAGCAAGCTACCCAGATGGGCATCGACGCGGTACGGCCAGGCCTGGTTTGTTGCGCTGCCGTGCGACGACCGTTCTGTCCCGTCACGCCGACGTCGGGACCCCGACGGTCCACCCGGCACCACGCCCCCCAACCAGTGGCCTGAATGCTGCGACTGGCCTCAACAAGTCTCCGCGATTCACCCACAGTCCCGTGGTGACCGGCCCCGATCGCACAGTGGCTCGCCTGTTGGTCGCGGGCGGCGTGCGTTGCCGTCGGGATGGCCAATTCTGTTGCGTTATCCGGTCTCGTCGATTGGCCAGCCTTGTGCGAAGACCAGTGAGGTCGCTGGTCAATGACAGCGAACGACACGTTCCTGGCGCCGGTTCACGCTGCACTTCGCCCGGGAAAATCACGCGTGATCCCAGGAGGGGCTACGGAACGTTGATCTAGGCGGCCCGGGCGCGGGACGGTGTCGATTCGGATCCGGCACTGCTCGGCTCGACACTGCCTGGCTCGGCACTGTCGCTCTCGTCGAGCACGTTCAGCCCGTCCAGGAATGCGAGGTCAGAGACGAGGGGAGGATGCTTGAACTGCAACTCGCTGGCCTGCTGGGCCCGGGCGGCTCGTTCCTGTCGCCGGCGCCACTCGCCGTCGGCCAACCGGACCAGCAGGGGGCTGCCCAGGATGCGACTGGCCCGTGCCGTGCCATAGACCAGCACCTGTTCCCGGAGACGCTGGTCTATCAGACGGACCAGTTCGCGCCCCGCTGCCGGGCGGGGCAGGGCCGAGGCCTCGACCACCAGCGCGTAGCGCGGGGGCTGACCCGGCCGCCGCAGCGGGGCCCAGGTGTAACAGGCCAGGTCGTGCCCCAGGCGATGGCCCGCCCAGGTCACCGCCTCGCAGACGGTGTGTGACGACAGCTTCTCTCCCTCGAGGTCGCAGTACCCGGCGGCTTTCTGCAGAAACTCGAGGACCGGGGCCTCTCCCTGCCAGCCCACGCAGCGCACAATGTCGCCAATGTCGTAGCGATAGAGTCCCGACAGGGTCGAGAAGATGAGCCGGTAGTCGGCCCCCACGGTCAGTTCATGTGCCTCCAGCGGGTCTCCTCCCGGTTCGTGCGCGGGGAGGAACTCGTAGTAGTTGGCGTCAATCGAGAGGGGCCCATGGGGGACCCCGTCGTGCAGGGGGACCGTGTGTCGGCCTTCCGAGGAGAGCAGCCCCTGGTCGCGCACGGGAACGTCGCCGAACTCGGCAGCCAGCCCGCGGGCTGCGTGTCCGACGGTCCCTCCCAGCCAGCACGAGAGCAGTTGCGGCCGCCACACGTCGCGGGCCCGCAGCTCTCCCCGGCGTTGCAGCGCCTGGGCCAGCGCCTGGGCCCGCTGGGGTTGCGGGCGGCGTGCCAGCCACTCCAGCCGCGCGCGCAGGTCGGCCTCGATGTCGAACTGGCGGTCAATGGTCCCGTCGGCCAGATCGCGGATGAGGGTCGGTGCGTGCTGGCGGAGGTTGTCGGCCAGGCGGAGGAACCAGGCGGGGGTGACGGTCGAGAGGAACCCGACGGGGCCAGCGGCGGCGAAGCGGGCGGCGGCGTAGCCGCGGGCGTCGAGATTGCGGATGCGGGCGATCTCGGGCGGGAGCGCGTAGTGGCGGCGGATGAAGGGCGTTTGAAACCGTTCAATCAGGGCACTGCTGACGGTGATGGTGTGCCCGCCGGGCGTGGTCCCCATCCGCCACGCTCCGGCCAGTTGCACGATCGGCAAGCCAAACAGCGCGGGGTGGTCGCTGAAGGCCTGGACGCCCCACACGTCCCAGCCCCGCTGATACGCCTGGAACCACGAGCGGTTGGCGGGAAACACTTTCGGGCGACCAGTGGTCGCGCTGGTCTGCACAAACGCGAGGATCTCCTCACCCGCGGGAAACAGGGCGGTGGTTTCTCCCGTGGCGACCCGGTCGATGTAGGGGGCGGCGTAGTCGTAGCCGGCGATGGGAATGCGGCGGCGGAAGTCGGCGAGGGAGCGAATGTCGGCGAGACCGTGGTCGTAACCATACGCCGACTGAGCCCCCTGGCGGAGGATGCGGGCGAGCACCTGGCGTTGAACGCGTCGGGCCGACTGGCACTGCTGGAGAAAGCGGTGGACGCGACGCCGGTGCAGCAGGGGCAAGACCCCCCAGCGGGCTACCGCGTTGGCGACAGGGTATCGAAAGCGGTTGTGAGCCATGGCTGGGCAAGCTGCGAAGAGTGGGTAAGTCGGCCCCCAGGCACAGGCGCGTCCGCACGGACTGCGCGGGCTGTCGCTCGGCTCGAGCACGGGGTTCCCCCTGCTGGAATCGTCGTTCGGTTGTGGTACCTTGAGCCGAATTGTTGGACAGCAGCGATCGCAACAGCGACAACGCGCGGGGGCCCGCCGGGACCATGGGACGGCCATTACGTGGCGGCGGTGAGATGACGGCGGTGAGGAGATAGTGGTGAGGAGATAGCGGTGAGGTGGGGCGCGTCTTCCTCCGCGCCCGACCTGTCGACAGACAGGGGAGCGACCGGGGCCCGGCACGAGTCGAGAGGTTGTTGTTGGAAGCGGGGGACTCAGGGGAATCTTCAGCCCCTGGGGCCCGAGGTTCTCTGATGAGGCGAGGAGAGTTGCGAGATGAGTGACGTGCCCGGGGTGGGAATGGGGGACGCTGCGACCACGGTCGCCGACCTGCGGCAATTGATGCGGGCGTTTGTCGCCGAGCGGGATTGGGAGCAGTTCCACACGCCGAAAAACCTGGCGATGTCGCTGGCGATTGAGGCGGCGGAGGTGATGGAGTGTTTTCAGTGGTTGGATGCGGCGGAATCGCAACGGCGGGGGGCCGACCCGGCTTACCGCGAGCCAATTGCCGAGGAACTGGCCGATGTGCTGTGTTACCTCTTGAGCCTGGCGAACGCGCTCGACCTGGATCTGAGCGCGGCGATGCGGCGGAAGCTGGTGAAGAACGCGGTCAAGTATCCCGCCGGGGAGTTTCGGGGGCGATTTGAGCGGCGACCGGCCAGTGACGCGGGGCGGGAGCGGGGGGCAACTGGGTAGCGGGCCTGAAGAGCCAGACGCGGTACTGGGGTTTTGTGCCGGGGCTTGCGCGCGTGGTTGGTTGGGTGCGAATGTTTTGTT
>CAIUHT010000332.1 GCA_903898975.1 uncultured Planctomycetaceae bacterium | reverse complement strand
GGCCGAGCGGGCCGAGGCGTTCATGAAGCGGAACGCCGACGCCGGGAAGCCGTTCTTTATCCAGCTCTCCTGGAATGCCCTGCATGCCTCCGAGAACGCCCGCCCGGCGACGCTGGCGAAGTACGCCGGCAAACTGGGGGGCGAAAATCGCAAGCGCGAGACCGTCGCGGCGATAACCGAAGATCTCGATGAAGGAGTGGGGCGGGTCATCGACTCAATTGACCGCCTGGGGCTCTCGGGTCGCACCTACGTGATCTACATGTCCGACAATGGCTCCGGGGGCGGGGGACGTCGTGACGCACTGCGCGGGGGGAAGGGAGGCGTGTGGGAGGGGGGCATTCGCGTCCCGCTCATCATGCGCGGTCCGGGCATCGAGGCGAACTCCTGGTGCCATGTCCCCGTGGTCGGCTACGACATGTTCCCGACGTTCCTGGAGTGGGCGGGAGTCGCCCCCGCCGATCGACCGACGGGGCTCGAAGGGGGCAGCCTGGCGGAGTTGGTCCGCAGCCCCACGACCACAGAGGTGCACCGCCCGCGGCCGGAACTGGTCTTTCACTTCCCCCACTACCAGTCGTCCGAGGGACCCCAGACAGCCATCCGGGTCGGAGACTGGAAGCTGATGCACTTCTACGAAGATGGGCGCGATGAGCTGTACCACCTGGGGAAAGATCTGGCCGAACGCCGCGATCTGGCCAAGGAGCAGCCCGCAGAGTTGCAACGTCTCCGCCGCCAACTCGATGACTACCTCGCCCTGGTCGACGCCCAAAAGCCAACCCAGAACCCCGACTTTGACCCCCAGGCACAGGCACCCACGCGCCGCCGCGGGGGGCAGAACCGCAAGAATCGCAAGGCGGAATGAGAGCCCCGTGGGGCCGGTCGGACGGAGGGGGACCGCTGGACTACTTCCCCGCGAGGTCTCTCGGTTGACTCAGCCTCGCGGCTTCCATCACCCCGGCCTGGTTCGAGCGGTCCATCGCCCCGACCCCTTGCCCGCATGAGTCGTTCCAGTCAGTCGTTCCAGATGGCTCACTCAAGATGAGACTTTCCAGATAAGTCTTTCCGGGTCGTCGATCAGCCGAGCCGACTTTTCTTTCCCACCAGTGTGCCGCATGCCGTGCCCCTCTCCTTGGCGTCGCCTCCAGATCCAGCTCGCGTGCCTGCTGCTGGTGGGGGGACTGGCCGCAGCCTGGTCCCCTTCCGCCCAGGGACATCCCGGACATGCTCCCGACAAGCGGAAGAAAGCCGAGTCGAACATGGAAAGTCCCCCAGGGCCCGACGCGGATGCCGACGCCATCGACCTCGCCCGACTGACAGCCGCGGAGCTATGGCTGTTGGCCCAGGCCGAGGCGGGCCCGGCGGGAGGTGGCCGGGGTGCCGCGGGTGAAGCCGCCCGGGGGGACAATGCGACCGATCCCGTTCAGCTGATGGCCCGGGCTTTCGCCCCGTTTGTCGAACGGAAAGAGATCAAGGTCCGGCAGGATGACCGCTGGCTGTACGTCGAGTCGAACGGGCTGCCCAATCATCCCCTGATGATCGGGATCAAGGCGTGGCAGCAGCAGGTGCCGTTGCCGCAGAATTACACCGGGGCAAACGCTTGGCAGATTCCGCTGCATCCGGTCCCGGCGAAGAACCCGCGTTCGGCCCGCAACGACTTTCTGCGTGGGGCGATCGCCGTGGCCATCAACGGGATTCCCATCTTCAACCCGTTGACCAATCGGGGGGCCGACGCTTACCTGGGGGGCGAGCTGGATGAGTGGGGAGGTCACTGCGGCCGCGCCGACGACTATCACTACCACCTGGCCCCGGTGCACCTGCAGGAACTGGTCGGGACCAGCCAGCCCATCGCCTATGCGCTCGATGGGTACCCCATCTACGGGTACACCGAGCCCGACGGCAGCCCGGTCAAGAATCTCGATGCCTTGAACGGACACACCGATGCGGAAGGGCGGTATCACTACCACGCGACGAAAGAGTATCCCTACAT
>CAIUHT010000331.1 GCA_903898975.1 uncultured Planctomycetaceae bacterium | reverse complement strand
GGAAATTCCCACGGTGGCATACAGTCGGTCGTCCACGGGGCGGTGCAGAAACCGGTGCAGAAATCGCTTGCGGGAGTGGCCGATGCAGAGTGGCCGCCCCAGGCGTTTTAGTTGGGGAATTCCCCGCAGGAGCAGCAGGTTGTGCTCGGCGGTCTTGCCGAAGCCCACGCCCGGGTCGAGTACGACCGCAGCGGGGGGAATCCCCTGGCGGGTGAGCCAATCGAGGCGTTTGGCCAGCCAGTCGCAGACCTCGGCGACCACATCGTGATAGGTCGGATTGAGCTGCATGGTCTGCGGCGTTCCCTGGATGTGCATGCAGATCACTCCGGCGTGGTGGCGGGCGCAGACCTCCACCATGCGAGGATCGAACGTCAGACCCGAGATGTCGTTAATTATGTGGGCACCCAGTCGCAGGGCTTCGTCGGCGACCTGGGCCTTGGTGGTATCGATGGAAATGGGAACGGGGATTTCCGGAAGCAAGGCCTCGAGCACTGGCAGCAGTCGGCGGAGTTCCTCGGCTTCTGAGACCTGTTCGGCCCCGGGCCGGGTCGATTCGGCCCCCAAGTCAATCAGTTGAGCCCCCTGCGAGACGAGTTCACGGGCGTGCGCCACTGCTCGCCGGGTGTCGAGAAACTCACCACCATCCGAGAACGAATCGGGGGTTGTATTCACAATTCCCATAATGACAGGGAGTTGCGACAAATCGACCGATTGAGTTCGGAGGCTCCAGGCAGAAGTTGAAGGCATGAAAGTGGCCAACTCGGGGTGTCCGGGGAGGGTGGGCGGGGTTGGAGCGGGACCAATCAACGGGAGCTGTGCCGCTGGTCTGAGGTCTCAGATTCGGCAAGGTCGGATTTCCGGGCGTACTCACACTTCTGAAACGAAAAAAGTTGGTAAACGCAAGAGTCCAACGTTTGACAACACCCCACCCCCTGATATCCTAGTCTACGCGATCGGCACAAATTACGCAGACCAGCAGGCTTCTCAAGGCGGAGAGGTTTGCCTCATTTGGGAAGGCAGTGCTTCGCGACTCTGGGAACCGGGAGATTCTGCACGCGTTACCTGTCAGGACTCTCTGAGTCTGTTCGTACACCGTTTTTTGTCTGTCTCTTTTAGTCTGAGGAGTCTCTTCGATGATGCGCAAGTTCGTTGCCCTGGCCACCCTCGCTGTGGCCGCTTTCATTTCGTCTGACGCCTTCGCGACCTGCCACGGCGGTTGCAACAGCGGCTGCCAGACCGCCTGCCAGCCCCGCTGCCGGACGCCCCGCGTCCGTTGCTGCAAGGTTCGTCGCACCCGCTGCTGCAAGCCCGCTTGCCACAGCGACTGTGGTGCCGGCCACGTTGCCGCCAGCTGTGCCGCTCCCGTTTCGGCTTGTGCTCCCGCCGCTGTGAGCTACGCTCCCAGCTGCGCCGCTCCCGCCGCCACCTGCGCCCCGGTCGCCGCGATTGCTCCGGCCTGTGCCGCTCCCGCCATGGTGATCGCCGGTCCCGCGACCTGCGCTCCCATTGCTCCCACGTGCGCCGCTCCGGTCGCCACCTGCGCCCCCGTGGCCGCTGGTTGCGCTCCCTCGGCCTGTGGCACCACCGTCGGTAGCTGGGCCCCCAGCTGCGCCGCTCCTTCGTGCTGCGCTCCCGCTGTGATGGCTCCCGCCGCCGCCCCGGCTCCCGCCGCTGCCCCGGTTGCTCCCGCTCCGGCTCCCGCCGCTGAGCCCGCTCCCGCTCCGGCTGCCTAATTCGATCGTCCGGTTCCAGACGTTCAAGCCGGGTTTGAAGAATGGGTCTTCAAACCCGGTTTTTTTACGCGCCTACGGAAACTCCGTCGCGACCATGGAACATCCCCGGGTTCAATCGAATCGCCGTTGGCATCGACCTGACTGGCCTGAACATGTCCCTCTCAGGGCGTCCCGCTGGGGAGCGAAAAGCCGCGGCAGTCCGCTGGACGAGTCTCGCGAGTCAATTCCGCCGGCGAGGAAAGCCTGCCGGCCACGCCTTCAAAAACCTCGGCCGCGGCCCGAACGGCGGTTAGCCGTGGATCAACTCGCGGATCGGCTCGCCGTCGGGCAAAATGGGCAATGGGCGTCCCGCGTGATCGACGAACGCCTGCTGGGTGTCGATTCCCAGGTGCCGGTACACGGTTGCCCAGAGGTCGTTGGGAGAGAGTGGCCGATCGTGGGGGAGCTCACCCAGGCGGTTGGTTGACCCCACCACCTGCCCCGTTCGCAGCCCCCCGCCCGAGACCAGGATCGACATCGCCTGCGGCCAATGATCGCGCCCGGGCTGCAGCACCCCGGTCCCCGTGCCTGTCTGATAGGTGATGCGCGGCGTGTGCCCAAACTCCCCCATCACGACCAGCAGTACCCGCTTGTCGAGCCCCCGGGCCCAGAGGTCTTCGATCAACGCGGAGACCGCCTGGTCGAACGGAGGGAACCGCCAGCGGGCGTCGTTAAAGACGTGGCAGTTCACCGCATGGCAGTCCCAGTTGTAGACGGTGTCGCGAGGACTGGCCCCGCCGGGATGCTCCATGACCACGTTCGCGAAACTGGTCCCCGCCTCCACCAGCCGGCGGGCCAGCAGGGCCTGCTGTCCATAAGGATTCCGCCCATACCGATCCCGTAGCGCGGGGTCCTCGCGGGAGATATCGAACGCCCGGCGGGCGGCGTCGCTCGTCAGCAGGCCAAACGCCTTCTGTTGAAAGTGATCGCTCGCCGCCAGTCGCTGGTCGCCATCGAGTTGCTGGCGGATTCGGTCAAACCCCGCCAGCAGCCGCCGGCGGTCCTCGAGCCGGG